>JALYTE010000259.1 GCA_030854435.1 Acidobacteriota bacterium
AGCTTGCACGTCGAAAACCGGGCTCACCAAAAAATCATGGACACCGGACTGACGACCGTCCAAGCGCATGAACGTCGCCACTTGCGCCCAATGACGCAGCTCATGCGTGACCGCCTGGACGATCATCTTTCGTGGTGTCACCCACTGCATCGACATCGGAAGTTGACACCGTTGTCGTGTCGGTGAGTGGCGTGCCGAGTGCGCGCTCCACGTACCGTTTCTCGGCAGAAAAGATGTGCCGGACCAGCTCACCAACAGACTTGATGCGACCGTCACCATTCGCCCCCAAGCCGACATCGAGCGCGGACGGTCCCTGGTGACGAAACCATGCATGCCACTGCGCTCGATCCCAATCGGTGTATGCCAACAGATCTTCAAGACTTAGTGCAAAGGTCATCTGTCCCCGAGTGGTATCGACACGCTGGCTAACCCGGCGTTCAGCTCCGAACGCACCTTATGAATATCAGTTCACTAGATGATGCGTGGTGCGTTCGTCTGCTGCAACGGCGTGTTAGGCAACAGGCGCGCGCAAGTCTGCCTTCCACGGCGTTGCGTCATACTTCGAACCGTGCTCCTGCGCGAACGCCTTGACTGCCTCGTAGATGCCGGCCGCGCGAAGGTCGGATTGCGGCAAGTAATTCGGAGGCATCCCTGAGCCGTAGAGCACCAGGTTACCGGCCGCCTCATCCCATATGGCCAGATTCGGCCAACGCGACTCAGCATAGGGCGCGTCGGTCCGGAGCCAGAATCGGTCGGAGTCCACGCCGAAGGTCAACGCCTCATGCAGCTATCGCAACTTCGCATACGTGCGTCGCTCGGACCATCGCGCCCAGCGGGGGAAGGACGCCGCCAACGCGGTCGCGACGAGCAGTAGCACCCCGAGCGAAAAGGTCCACATGGACAACAGGAGGGCGACCCCGATGAGGACAGCTGCGGATAGCCAGATCCAGCGTCGCTGACGGTGCCGTGTGGCGCTTCGCACGAGTAAGGCGCGCTGCAGCGCGAGGTAATCGGCCTCGGAGATGCGTAGTGTGTGCTCGAAGTGAAATGTCGGCAGGGTAAGTCCTGGATGTCGCCTAACGACTGGCGCTCAGCCGCGAAGGGAGTCGATAGAAGCGCCGCGCGCAGCGTGGCGCAATCATCAGATCGCTACTCAGCCGCAACATACGTTAGGCCGCAGAGCGAAGCGCTCGCCGCGCGTCCCTGAGTGCATCCCTGCCAGCAGGCGACTCACAGCAGTCCGGCGATGTAAGAGGAACCATCTTCCCCGAAGTCCCTGTCTTCGTGTGAGAGGCGGGCACTTGCAAGCCAGCCAATACTTAGGTATTTACAACAGTGTTTCGCGGTTGTAGAATACCTTGGTCAGATCGAATTACCCGAGCATTTGGATGGTGTTGGTAATGGTTCAATCCGCGGCCGCCGACGACGTCTTTCACGCCCTGTCCAACCCGACTCGGCGACGAGTCCTGGAGCGACTGTCAGTTGGGCCAGCCACCGTCAGCGAACTGGCCGCGCCGTTCGACATGCAACTCCCCTCGTTCGTGCAGCACCTCTCGGTGCTCGAACGAAGCCGACTGGTCAAGTCGAAGAAGCGCGGGCGAGTGCGCACGTACGAGCTCGCGCCCGAACGGTTGAAGGTCGTCGACGACTGGCTGAGCGCGCGTCGTCGGATGTGGGAAGCTCGACTGGACCGGTTCGATCAAATCGTCAAACAACTCAAGGAGCAGGAATCAAAATCATGAGCAAGCAATTCGCCTTCAATCCGAAACTCGATTTCGTCATCGAACGGTTCATCGACGCTCCCACGCGACTCGTCTGGGAAGCGCTGACCAAACCGGAGCATCTCAAGGAGTGGTACATGCCCAAGGCCTGGGGGCGTGTGTCGCGAGCCGAAATGGACGTGCGACCGGGCGGCATCTTCAGCATCGACATCGCAACGGGAGGCGGTCAGGATTTTCCCAACCTCGGCTGTTTCCTGGACGTTGTTCCGATGAAGCGACTCGTCTGGACCTCCATGTTGTTCCCCGGTTATCGTCCGGCTGTCTTCGACGACATTCCGATCACGGCCATCGTTACCATGGAGACCGTGGGAACCGGCACTCGCTACATCTTCACCGCGCTGCACCGGGATGAAGCTGACTTCGAGAAAGACAAAGCGAGTGGTTGGGCGGAGGGCACCGAGATCGCCGTCGAGCAGTTCGTAGCTCACGTGCTCGCGATGAAATAGTTCTGCGCCACTCGCGGCAGACAGGTCAGGCATCAACGCCCGGGTCTCGACAATAAGGAGTGCGCGTGTCGGCCCGCTAACCACCCGTGCTTGATTTGGGGTCGATGCGTCGCTCGCACAGTTGGATAACGTCTCCTTCGGGGTCAACCCATCGCGAACGCGATAGGCGCCGAATTGCCATTCGTGACGCCGGAGCCTGGTTCGCTCCGACAGCTGCAACGCCTCGGTAGGCGCGCCGGCAGCGTCGCTCACCCTCCTTGCGTGCGATTCAACACAGCCCCTCGTTTTGGATGCCGGCCCACTCGAGCGCTTGCACACGTTCATCGAAGGTGCGGTACTCAGTGATCCTGCCGTTGCGGAACACAAAGCCATCGGCAAACCGACCACCAGTCCACTCGGTTGCGTCTTTGAGACGAACCCACGCGTGGAGGTAGGCGACGACCTTCTCTCCCTGAGTGAAAAACTTCTCGGGTTCGCAGCTTCCTTCGGCCCACGCTCCGCGCCCCGTTCTGACGTGCTCTTGCACTTCCGCGATGCCGCGGTAGGTGCCGGCCGTTGGGAACCCATCGGGTTCGACACGCACAATCTGCGGATCGAAGTCCCTGGTTATGGCCTGCATGTCGTTGCGATTTATCGCAGCAAAGAACTGCTTCAGCGCGTCGACTTCTCGGCTCATGCGATTGCCCTGAGGTGACGGTTGGTGCGCGGGCTGACGTCTTGGCGTTCAGCTGCGAACGCGCCTGACGGAGATCAGATTACATGATGATGGTCCGTGCATTCGTCTGCTGCCAACGGCGGTTTAGACGATCCCGCGCTCCCTTGGATCGCTTGGGCGCGGATATGCCGGTGCGTTCCATGTACGAGCGCAACACTGCGTTCATGCGCGACTGGTAGCGCGGACCCGTCTCGCGGAAGAACTCGAGCAAAGTTCCGCTCGCTCTTCCGGAGATCCCACGTGAAGCGCACCGATACTATCTACACGCGCGCAAGTGCCCGGGGAGTCGCCTAACGACCCGGCGTTCAGCTCGCCCTGAAGAAGCAAAGCCTCTGCGCGAGAATCATTGCAGAGATCACTCGCCCTTACCCGATGTCATCTGCCGGATGACCTGCTGCGCACACATGTACCCCGGCGTGCCGGCGATCGAGCCACACGGATATGCGCCGGCGCCGCAGTACGAAATGGCGGGCCAGTCGCCAAACGTATAGAAGTGCGA
>JALYTE010000286.1 GCA_030854435.1 Acidobacteriota bacterium
CGATGAAGAGAATGGCGGCTGACTCCTCTCCCAGGCCTTCGGCGGAGTGCAGATAGATCGCCGCATCCGGCTTCGCCATTTTCAACCGATGCGAAAAGGCGACATGCGCGAAATCGGACAGCCAGCCGCAACGCGCGAGCACGCCGGTTTCCATCCGATCGCCGATATTTGAAAGAACGCCGGTTTTCACGCCCGCCCGTTGCAACGCGGCGGCCCAGTCGATCATGGGTTGATTCGGCTGCGTCCACAGCACTGCGTCAGCATCGACAAGGCACTCCAATTGCCGCTCATCCAGCGTCCGCCCGAGGTCCCCGGCGGCGGTCCGCCAATACGCCTCGGCGGTCAAAGCACCGCGGTCGTAGTCGCGGCGATGCTTCCAGTACGCCTCGTGGAAGCCCGCTTCCTCGGCCTGAAGGACGGCCTTCAGCCGCTCCCAGGCGTCGGGATCCGGCGGGCCCGAGAGCACCAGGCCGTAGTCGAAAAGCACTGCGTTTACGTTGGTCATTCAGACATGATAGAAGATCGCGGCGCGAGACCCGCTACCATTGACACCTTATGCGTTTCTCCGAACGAACAGCGTGGGAACTGGGCGAGAACCCCTTCGCCGCAAATTTGCGCCGGGCGCGCGCCTCGGGCCGCGAACTCCTAGACCTCACCGTCTCCAACCCCACGGCCTGCGGATTTGCCTATGACGAGGCCGCGCTTCTCGCGCCTCTGGCCCACCCGCACGCCCTCCGGTACGAACCCGAACCGCTCGGTATGGCCTCGGCGCGGGCCGCAGTCGCGGACTACTATCGCGACGCGGGCGCGGACATTCCCATTCAACATCTTTGCCTCACCACGAGCACCAGCGAAGCCTACAGCTTTCTTTTTCGCCTGCTTTGTGACCCTGGCGACGAGGTCCTGATCGCGTCGCCCAGCTATCCGCTCTTCGACTACATCGCGCGGCTCGACAGCGTCCGTCTCGTCGAATACCCGCTGCTGTACCACGACGGCTGGCAGGTCGATCTCGACGCGCTGGCCGCGAGTGTCACTGCTCGTACCCGCGCCATCATCGTCGTCCATCCTAACAATCCAACCGGCCACTTCTGTTCCCCGGCAGAGCGCGCAGCGTTGCAGACGCTCTGCGCCGAGCGAGGCCTCGCGCTCATCGTCGATGAAGTTTTCCTCGACTACCCTCTCCCCGGCGTCACCGCCAATAGCTTCACGGCTGCATACGCTCCAGCACTCACTTTCGTTCTCAGCGGCCTCAGCAAGGTCTGCGCGCTGCCGCAGATGAAGTGTTCGTGGATCGCGACTCTCGGTCCCGCTCCAGATATCGAGCGCGCAATGGCGCGTCTGGAAATCATCGCCGACACGTTCCTCTCCATGAACTCCCCCGTGCAGCACGCTCTACCAAAATGGCTCGCCGGACGCCGCAGACTGCAACACCAGATCCGCGCCCGCCTGAGCGAGAACCTTGCCGCGCTCGACCGCGCTCTGATCGGCTCCTCCTGCCAGCGCTTCAAGATGGACGCGGGCTGGACGACCCTCCTCCGCGTTCCACGCACCGTCGCCGGCATCGAGTTCTGTGCGGCTGCGCTTGCCCGCGGGGTGGTTGTGCAATCCGGCGAATTCTATGGACTGCCCGTTGGCCGCGCCGTGCTCAGCCTGCTGGTGCCGCCGGAACTCTGGCGTTCGGGCTTGGAACGCCTTCCGTGCGCCGGTTCCTGAATGCGCGTCGCGTTGTTCGCACCGATATGACGGCATTTGGAGCGGCGCAAAAAACGCGCCTCCGGTCGAGATGACAGGGTCTACGATCTAAACAGAGATCGTGAACAGCCCTTTCGGATGTCAAACTGACCACTCCCCACATTCCCCGTCATAGTTGTTGCAGGCATGAGTGGGTCTCACAGGCCGCCCTCGATTCGTCCAAAATCCGATAGAGCTCGTCGGCAACGTCGCTCCAGCTTCGGCTGTGCGTTGCGGAGATCGCGGTCGCGTCCCAGGTCGCGTCGAGGACCTGCTGGAGAGCGTTTGCGAGTGCTGGGACCTCGCCACGGGGCACGAGTCTGCCGCAGGTTTCGTCCATCAGTTCGGGTATTCCGCCGACGTTGGTGGCGACCACGGGCCGACCCGCCGCGAGGGCTTCAATGACGACGTTGGGACAGCCTTCGTTGTAGCTTGGCAGCGTGACCAGGTTCGACGCGGCCATCCAGAGTGCGACGCGGTCCGTCGAGCAGGATGGGACAATTGCGATCGAATCGTTCATGCCGACCGTGGCAATGGCCTCGAGCAGGCGCGCCTCGTCAGGGCCGGAGCCGATGATGAAGCAGCGAACATTGGGGCGTTGGGCGCGAAGCTGCTGGACGGCTCCGATCAGTTCGATAAGTCCCTTGCGGACATCCAGGCGGCCCACGTAGACAATGATTTCGGCGTCCTGACCGAGCTCGAGGGTTCTACGGGCCTGCTGCCTGTCCATAGGGTGGAAGACGGCGATGTCGCAGCCGTTCGGTTTTGCGCGGCTGCGGGCGGGGTCGGCCCCCAAGGTGCGAGCGGTCTCGCAGAGATGCTGGCTGACCGTGCTCACGAAGTCCGCGTTGCGCAGAGTGTACGCGGTGAGCTTGCGGCAAATTGGGTCGCGTTGGCGATTGAGGTCTGAGCCGACGGCCGTGACGACGACCGGCACGCCCAGCGTCTTGCCGACGCGCACGGCAGCGTATCCATCCGGATAGATGAAGTAGCTGAGAATAACGTCGGGGTCGAAGCGGCGCACATGCGGCAGGATGCGCCGCGCCATCGAAAGACCGTTGAGCGACCGCGAAATCACAGGGAACGCTTTATAGGGAACGTATGTTGCCGGAACGCTGGGTGGGTTCCATGTGCGGTCGAACTCCGGACGCTGTAGGCCGCGACGATCCATGAAGGAGGGGAGGGAAGGATACGTCACTTCCGGATAAAAAACATGCAGTTCGCAGCGCCCGGCCAGCACGCGAAGAGTCTGGTAGACCGAATGGCCCGCCCACCTGTGAT
Organism: Acidobacteriota bacterium; assembly: GCA_030854435.1. Lineage (GTDB taxonomy): Bacteria > Acidobacteriota > Terriglobia > Terriglobales > Acidobacteriaceae > Granulicella. Next base: position 3,013 of record JALYTE010000286.1, read on the forward strand.
GCGATGTTGGAAACTGCTGGGTCAGAACGGCGACTCTCATACGGTCACCGCCGCCGAAGGCACGGGCAACGGTTCGGTTTCGTGCATGGCTGGCTGTAGGATGCGCTCTACCGCCTGGAACATCCGGTACGCGCTGGCCCAGTGCAGCTCGAGATTTTGTGCGCGCGCGGCCTGGTCGATCCAATCAAACATGCGGGCGAGGCCTCCGGGTTTGCCTTGCGAGCCGAGCAGAGCGGCGGCATTGTCCTCGCGCGCGCTATGTCCGTAGAGTTTGACGAAAATATCGTCGCCGATGCGCGGCGCAAAGTCCAGCCAGCGTTGGATGCGATAGGGGGTTGGAAGGTCGTAGTGGGAGAGTTCGCCCGTCTCCGTGCGCGGCACCAGGCGGTCCCGGAATCGCACGCCGGTGGGGCCGGTAATCATCAAGAGATCGCCCTGCCGTCCGCCGCCGGGGGTCGCCTCGACGCCCGTGTCGAAGCCGCGCGGTTTGGTCGAATCGCCGGTGGTCCAATAAATCTGATTCAAGATGCGCGACTGCGTGGCGGAAGGCAGCGAAGGCATCGTGAAGTCGGCGTAGCAGCCGAGGTCGCGCAGGACTTGAAGCTCGCCGGAGACGCCGCACCAGCGGCCATCGGGACGCGAGTTGTCGAGCGCCCAATTGCCGTGGATGAAGCCGAAAACCAGGCGGCCGTCGTGTTCATGCAACAAGCCGTGATCGTTGCTCAGACGGTCGCAGAACGTGCGCACCTTTTCGCGGAAACCGGAGGCCGTGTCGTGGTCGTGGTGGAGGTGGACTTCGACATCGGTCAGGCCAGTCTGACAGAGTTCGGCGATGGAGTTGAGGATGGAACGCTCGTACTCTTCCTGCGGGTAGAAGAAGGTAAAACACGGGGAGCGGCCATCGGCGTCTTTAGGGGCGGCCTGCGCGATGGAGGGCCAGCGCTGCTTCCAGGCATTGACGCGAGCGTGGGCCACGTCAAGCGACACACCACCGCCGAGCGGCTCAAAATGGTCGGTCATGGCGACCCAAAGCCGCTTGGCCGGACGCCTGGAGCCGGTGAGGCGGCCCATTCGTCCCCGAAAATAACTGGGGAGCCACAAATTCATGTTCTTGGGAACCACCAACTGCCTCCTGCCCTCTGCATATTATCGCAGCCCCCATCGTGGGCCGATACCATGTGATTCGCTCATCGTATTACGGGAGTCTGTTTGATTCCATGTCACGAAGGGGGGATATACATTTCGCCTTCATGGGTGGACACGGGCCATTGAAAGCTCTATCGTAGTAGCCAGATTCTGCTGGAGCCAGTTCACGATCTCTTGGTTAGGCCGTAGACCCTGTCATCTCGACCGGAGCCTTCGCGCTTTTTGCGAAGGCGTAGTGG
>JALYTE010000328.1 GCA_030854435.1 Acidobacteriota bacterium
CGTCAACGATCCGTATGTCTCCATCCTCAACCGCAGCTAGATCGCGCAGCACACAGGAGATTTGCCATGAAACTTTCCATTCTGGCCGCGACGTTTTTGCTCGCAGCTATCGCCAATGCTCAAGAACAATCCATGCCCGGCATGAACATGCCAGCGCAACCGAAGCCGAAGTCGGCCCAACACAAACAGACGCCAGCAAAGCCAGAGGAGCCTGCCAAGACAGACGACTCGATGCCCGGAATGAAGATGGACAACGCGCCACAATCGGACAGGCCGCCTGCTGGAACGGACATGATGAGCATGAAGCCGATGCATACGGACTCCCCCGTGACACAAGCGGAGAAGGGTTCGATCACTCACGACACCTACAACCTCCAGGAGCCCGACAACCCAGAGCACATAACCGGAAGCAATCTTCCCGCGCCCGATTTGCTGAAGGAGGTCGTTCACCGGGCCGCCATTCCGCTGCCGGATTTTATTGCGTTCGCGGACAAGATGAATCCGACGCTCGCGCAGGCCAACGCTTTCGTGCAGCGCTCGGCGGCGCAGGTTCGGCAAGCCGGGTTGTACCCGAACCCGACGGTCGGTTATCAGGGAGAAGAAATACGCGGCGGCAGTTTTGGCGGAGGCGAGCATGGCGGCTTCGTTCAGCAGACCGTCGTGCTGGGAGGAAAGTTGGGTTTGCGCCGAAACATCTATGAGCAGCAAAAGCGATCGGACCAAATCGGCGTCGAAGAACAGACGTACCGCGTCCACAACGATGTGACTCAGGCGTTTTATACGGCGCTGACATCGCAAGCGATGGTAGTGGTGCGGCAGCGACTTTTGGGGCTGGCCTACGATGCCGTCGCGACCGTGCATGAACTGGCCAACGTCGGACAGGCGGACGCGCCCGATATTCTGCAAGCCGAAGTTGAAGCGGAACAGGTCAAGATCGACTACGAGACGGCGCAGCGAGAATACATCCAGAACTTTCGCGTGCTGGCGGCGTTTTCGGGAAATCCGGGCCTGCCGGTCAGTCCGCTGGCGGGCGCGCTGGAGGTCACTCCTGAAGTCGATGCGGATGAGCAAGTGGCGGCGATTGTAAGCTCCAGCCCCACGGTGAAGCGGATGCGGCAGGAGGTCGCGATCCGCGAAGCTCGTCTGCGCGACGCCAAGCGCGAGTCGATCCCCGACCTGCAACTGCGGGCCGGCGAGGAGTACAACTTCGAACATGTCACGGAAACGCCAGTGAAGGCTACAGGGCCGCAAAGTTTCGCTTCGGTCGGTGTCAACATACCGCTCTGGAATCATAATCAAGGCAATGCGGCCGCGGCCCAGGCTGAAATCGAGCGCGCGCGAAAGGACGTTGTGCGCGAGCAGCTTTCGCTCCAGCGGATGGCGGAGCCTCTCGCGCAGTCCTACTCTACGGCGCGCTTCACGGCGGAGCGGTACAAGACCCAGTTGATTCCCCGGGCGCAACGGGCCTATCAGCTCTACCTCACGAAATATGAAGGCATGGCGATGGCCTATCCGCAAGTGCTGGTCTCGCAGCGCACGTTGTTTCAACTCCAGATTGGCTATCTCCATGCGCTTCACGAGGTCTGGATGAATGCCATCGCGCTCGAAAACTTCACGCTCAGCGGTGGGTTGGAGTCGCCGATGTCGACCGGCAGCGGTTCCACAACCATCAACCTGCCCAACGGCGGCGGAGGTCCGGAGTAGTCATGAAACCATCGCGCAAACCATTGTTGTTCGGAGTCGTCAGTCTGGTCGTTGCGGTTTTCATCTTCTGCGCCTTGTTCTGGCATCATTTGCGAGAGACAGGATTCAGTACGCGGGTCGAACCGACGTCGATGGAAGCGATGATGGCTGGATCGCTACGCGACGGAGCCATCCCGGTTCGTTACGAGCAAATGAAGAATCCGGTCGTCTCGGATGATGCAACCCTGACTGAGGCGCGCTCTCATTATGCCGATCATTGCGCCATCTGTCATGCAAATAACGGCGATGGCCAAACGATGTTCGGTAAAGGCATGTACCCACGCCCGCCGGACCTGCGCGCGACCGATACCCAACAGATGTCAGACGGACAGATCTACTGGGTCATCAAGAACGGTGTCCGTCTCTCCGGAATGCCGGCCTTTGGCGACACAGGAGACGAGGATGTCGAAAGCTGGAAGCTGGTCTCCTTCATTCGTCATCTGCCCAAACTCACCCCAGCGGAAGAAGCTCAGATGGAAGCGCTCAACCCGAAGAGTCCAGATGAGTACCGGGAAGAAAAGGATGAAGAGCAGTTCTTGAATGGCAGGGATTCCACTGCCAAAACACCAACGACGGATCACATGAAAGGACACGAACAATGAAACGACTCCTCGTACTTCTTCTTGCGCTTGGCACCTGTGTCGGCACAGCCTATGCACACAACGGAATGCACCACGTTATGGGAACTGTGACCGCCATCACTGCCTCGAATATCACAGTGAAGGCGACAAACGGCACAAGCCAGATCGTGGCGCTCACCGCGGACACAAAGTATCTGAAAGGCACTACCCCGATCGCCATCAAAGACATTAAGGTGGGAGACCACATCGTCATCCATGCGACCAAGAAGGGCGACCAACTCACGGCTGCCGAAGTAAGGATTGGCACTATGACGGGCGCTATGAGCGGCACGAAGAGGGGTCGCGATAGCAAGACCGCGCCTCACTAAGAGTTGGCTCCGGTCGTTGACGGTGATTCGAGTCTGCTTCACTTCTGGAATTGCCCCTATTCGCACTCGAAAACTTCACCCTCAGCGGAGGGCTTCAGTCACCGATGTCAATTGGGAGTTCGTCGACGACACTCAACCTGCCGAACGACGGCGGTTCCTCGGAGTAGCGAAAGTCGATAAAGTGGAGCACAACTCTGGTAGTATGGCAGTATGGCAATGCGGAAGGTCACGTTTACGATTCCCGACGAGGTGCTGACCCCATTTCTGAGGTCGATTCCTTCTTCGCGGCGGTCGCATTATGTGACCGATGCGATCAGGCGCAGGCTTCGCGAGCAGGAAGAGGCACTCGCCGCAGCGTGCGATGCAGTGAATGCCGACCCTGAGTTGAATGCTCTGATAGACGATTGGCAGGCTTTCAGCGACCCTATTGAAGAGCCGTGGGTTGAACCTGCTGCGCGGTGAAGTGTGGTGGGCCGATCTGGACCCCACACGCGGCAGCGAGATCAATAAGAGAAGGCCGTGCGTCATCGTCTCGTCGGACACCTTGAACCGAAAACGCAGGACCGTGGTGGTGGTTCCTCTATCGACGTCTCCGGTGGTTCGGCCTCCGCTGACGATTGCCGTCTTAGCGGGCGGACGTCCGGCTGTGGCGGTCATCGATCAGATTCGTGCGACGGCGAAGGAACGCTTCGGCAAGAGGATAGGCGCGCTCAGTTCCGCGGAGATGGAAGCGATCGAAGAAGGAATCCGCCAGGTTCTGGCGATGGGTCGATGATAGCGTCTACTGTCAAACCAACCAATCAGAAAGCCCGCTCAACGAGCGGGTCTTTCTATATTATGGTTATCGCGCGGTGGCACCCATTTCCTCTCAAATTTCTCTGGCCCAAAAATCTCAGCAAATTCAACTTTACTGACTGGCCCGTCGCAACTTGCCTGCCATGCGAAGGATCGCACGAAGTCATTCGGAAGGTACTCGATGAAAATGTAAGTTTCGCCAGCTATATGGTGCTTGTATGCCGATAGATATTGGTGAAAGCGCTTCTCGATTTCTAGTGATGTAACTTCGCCTCTAGAGGACTGATGAATCATCAGTTTGAATGGTGCTTTAATGACCGCGATCTTGTCGAAGTCCTCAAGTATCTCTTCCCAATGGGATCCCCATTCGAATTCCGCGACAAGCGCGGCCCCGCCGCGACCGGCCCACCAACACGAGTCGACAAGAAATTCGCCTGCACACGTATTGTCGTTAGGCGGGAACATAGTCCATTCTGGTGGCATCAATTGTCGCAAGACGCTTCTAATTGCAATCGTCCATCTCTCGGAAGGGTCTGTGTCTTCATAGACCGGGGGAATCTCGAAAGCAATCAGCCTCGCCATCACTTTGGCGAGACTCATTCTTTTTTCTAAATCACCGTTCAACGGCGATATGCTGAATGCGTTCATTGCTTCTATGCTCCTTACTTTTCGATGGTGACGGATTCGAGTACCACCGGCGTCTTGGGGCGGTCGGAGCCATCGCGGGCGACTTTGCTGATCTTTTCGACGACATCATATCCGGAGGTGACTTCGCCGAAGATGGTGTGTTTGCCGGTGAGCCAACTGGTGTCCGTCACGGTGATGAAGAATTGCGAGCCGTTGGTGTTGGGGCCGGAGTTGGCCATCGCGAGCTTGCCGGGCTTCTTGAAGTCGTGCGGCGAGCCTTTGGTTTCGTCGGCGAACTTGTAACCCGGGCCGCCCATGCCCGTGCCTTCGGGGTCGCCCGCCTGGATCATGAACTGCGGGATGACGCGGTGTATGATGGTGCCGTCGTAGAGCTTGGTTTGGCCGGGTTTCTTGGTGCGGCCGGTCCATTCCTTTGTGCCTTCGGCGAGGGCGATGAAGTTGGCGACGGTGGCGGGTGCGTCTGCATCGTAGAGCTTGCAGACGATGGTGCCTTCGGAGGTCTTGAGGGTTGCGGTGGACATGGGGAGGTTCTCCTAACGGTTGGTGGCTGCGTGGGCAGCGGTGGAAGAAAAGCAGGTCCTTCGCCGATGGCTCAGGATGACAGTTCCAAAAGGGATAACAGTTTCAAAGAGATCACAAACGAGGGCGGACAATCGGCAAGTGCTGGCTACCGTGGCTGTGGGCCTTTCGGCGTGGCGATTGGCGGCTGCTCTACGGGGACGACGTTGCGAGGGCCAGATGGAGGAGGAGGCGTCGGTTGGCCTTCGCGGACGATGGTGACTTTGTTGATGATGACGGGGTCGTTCGGTTTGTCCGACGCATTGCGTGGGACGCGTGCGATGGTGCTGACCATGAGCACAGTATGCTCGTCGCACTGACCGAAAATGCTGTATTTGCCGTCGAGTTGCGGGACGGGCTGCTCGGTGATGAAGAACTGCGTGCCGTTGGTGTTGGGGCCTGCGTTGGCCATGGCAAGGCGGCCGGGGACGTCGAAGTTGAGGCCCGGCGTGGTCTCGTTGTCGAAGAAGTAGCCCGCGTCGCCGGAGCCGTCGCCAACGCGGTCGCCACCCTGGATCATGAAGCCGGAGATGACGCGGTGGAAGGTCGTTCCGTTGTAGAACGGGGTGTTGGTGACTTTCTTTTGAGTCACAGGGTCGGTCCAGGTTTTGGTGCCTTCGGCGAGACCAATGAAGTTGGCCGTGGCGACGGGCGACTGCTCCGCGAACAGCTTGCAGGTAAGCCGGCCCAGGGTAGTGTCGATGACCGCAGTGGGGCCGGTGGGCACTGGTGCGGGTGCGGCCTGCGGGCTGGCGCCGGGAGCGTCGGGGAGCGGCGCGGCAACGGGCGGCGAAGTTGGAGTCTGAGCGGCAATCCGCACAGGGGCCAGCGTCGCGGCGAGGAGCAGAGAAGAAGCAAGAAGTCGGGCAGTCACGTTTCTAAAGGTTCTCCGGATATCAGGCTATCGCAATCGCGGGCTGCTGCAAAACGGCCGCGTCTACATAAGACGGCGTAGGATGTTGCGGGCGAGCTCGAGAGTGCCGCCGTAAACGATGTGCGCGGCCCAGTAT
>JALYTE010000371.1 GCA_030854435.1 Acidobacteriota bacterium
GGAGTGGAGAGACCCGATGCTTCTCTGCGCGGCCGATTGTCCTTGCCGCCACTGAAAATCTGTAGGTCTCTTCACTACGCCTTCGCAAAAAGCGCGAAGCCTCCGGTCGAGATGACAGGGTCTGCGGGCCTTAACAGAGATCGTGAATAGACACTTAGACAGGCTCTACCGGAACGAGGCCGTCGTAGGCCAGCGGTCGTCGCATGCTCGCGAAGCCGAAGCTGGCGATGTAGACGTAGCAGATTGCAGGGACAATAAACGACGGATGCAGGCCGATGCGGTCGGCCAGCGCGCCTTGCGCGAGGGGGATGAGCGCGCCGCCGACGATCGCGGCGATCAGCAGCGACGAGCCTTTACTGGTCAGCGCGCCGAGGTCCTGAATGCCCAGCGTAAAGATCGACGGGAACATGATCGAGTTGCAGAACCCTACCGCGAGCATGGTGGCCATGGCGAGATGGCCGTGGGTCAGGATCGAGGTCGTGGCCAGCGCACAGGCGCACACCGCCGCCGTGCCCAGCACCGGGCCGGTGCGGACTTTTTGCAGCACGGCCGAGCCGATGAAGCGCCCGGTCATCGCCCCGCCCCAGTACAAGACCAGAAACTTCGCGGCCAGCGCCTCACGTAACCCGGCGATCTGGGGCAGGCCCATGTAGTTGATCAGCAGGTTGCCGATCGAAACTTCGGCACCCACGTAGGTAAAGATGCCGAGCGCTCCGAGTATGACCCAGGGGTGCTTCCAGATGCTTTGCGGGCGCGACAGGGCTTCGGAAAACGCGCCTGGACGGAAGTCCTGAGTGCGCTCGCTGATGCCCGTGCGGGTCTTCAGCTTGATAGCCGCGAGCGCGATGGCCAGCAGCACCAGCGCGACCGTGATGATGATGTAGGGCAGGCGCACGGTATGGGTCTGGCTGGCGCGATAGAGTTGCAACTGCACGGCGTTCATCAGGTGCAGGTGCTCGGTGGTTTCGGGCGCTGGGCCGCCGAGGATCAGCAGCGAACCGATGTACGGTGCGATGAACGTTCCGACGGAGTTGAAGGCCTGGGCCAGGTTAAGGCGGCTCGAAGCCGTGGCTACCGGGCCGATGACCGTGACGTAGGGGTTGACGGCCACCTGCACAATGGTCATCCCCGCCGCCAGCACGACCAGCGCGGCCAGGAATATCGGAAACAGCGCGAAGTGCGCCGCGGGCAGAAATCCGGCCGCGCCACAGGCCATGACGAGCAAACCGACCACCATCGTCTGCTTGTAGCCGAACCTGTCCACCAGCTTGCCGCCGGGATAGCTGAAGACGAAGTACGACAGAAAGAACGAAAACGGAATCATCTGTACCTGGCGATAGTTCAGGCCGAAGATCGACTTCAGGTGCGGGCTGACGACATCGTTCAGGCAGGTGAGAAATCCGACCATGAAGAACAACGCCGTGGCGACGGTCATGGCACGAGTGTCGGTCTTGACTTGATAGTTGTCGCCGATGCCGGGCGCGGTGATGTTTTGTACGGGGACGGCCAAGTGGGTTCTCCTTGCGATGACGGGTCCGCGAGCGCGGCAGTCTAGCGATCTATGGTCTAAGCATACGGCCTTGCCGGGCGCGGCGGCGAGGTTTTGCGTTGGCCATCGCGATTCTAGACGCTCAGGCGTTTGCGGAGATCGCCAGCCAGCTCCACGAGCCGCTGCAACTTCGGCTCCTGCGCCGGAGTCGCTTCCTGGAGCGCGAGTTCGGACTCCAGCAACAGGCCAGTCAGGCAGCCGCCGAGTTCGTTTTCGAGCGCGACCACCGCGGCGGCGCGGGCTTTGGCTTCATCCTGTGCCCGGTGCGCGAGGGTCGAACGCACCTGGCGCACGATCCGCGGGGCGCGGTTGAGGGTGAAGTTCAGCTCCAGCACCGACGCCGCGCCGGAGTTTTGATAGAGCACGTCGGTGCCCTGGCGGTCGAGTTCGGCGAGGGACTCTTCGAGTAGCACGACGGAAAACTCGCCGCGCCGCAACGCCGCCAGCCCCGCGCGGCGGTGCGGGGCAATGTCCACGGTGGCGCCGAGTTCGGAGCGCAGCGCTTCGGCGACGGGTTCGGCGGAGGGGGTGGGCGCGATGATCAGGATTTCGTGCGGCATGAGGTTCTCCGAAGAGTGAAGAGTGAAGAGGAACAGAGGTTCTTCACTCTTTACTCTTTCCTCTTCACTCTTCTTCCTCAATCCCATACTCCTTCAGCTTGCGGTACAGCGTGGTCTTGCCGATACCCAGCAGACGGGCGGCCATCAGCTTGTCGCCGTTCAGTTTTCGGATGGTGTTGCGGATGGCCTGCTTCTCCATCTCCGCGATCGAAAGCACGCGCGGGGCATTGGAGTTGGAGTCGGAATTGGCGGTGGTCAGCGCGAGCGCCGCGGCCGAGGCGGCGTTGTCGCGGTGCAGCTTGTGGTCCTGCAACTGGGTGGGGAGGTCGCCCATGTGCAGCACCGGCCCGCTCGAAAGCGCGCAGGCGCGCTCGATGGCGTGTTCGAGTTCGCGCACGTTGCCGGGCCAGTCGTACTCGGCCATCAGCAGAAGCGCGTCGTCGGCGAAGGTGTAGTTCAAGCCGCTCTCGCGTTGCAGGCGTTCGAGCGTGTTGGCGGCCAGCAGAGGGATGTCGGCCTTGCGGTCGCGCAGCGCGGGGATGCGGACGTTGACCACGTTCAGGCGGAAGAAGAGGTCCTTGCGAAAACGCCCCTGCTCGACCATCTGGTGCAGGTCGCGATTGGTCGCGGCCAGAATGCGCGCGGCGATGGGGACAGCGTGGTTTGCGCCGACAGGGCGGACCTCCTTCTCCTGCAAAGCACGCAGCAGCTTGGCCTGGAGGTCGAGCGGAAGTTCGCCAATTTCGTCCAGAAACACCGTCCCACCCTCGGCCGCGACCAGAAGGCCGTCTTTGGACCGGTTCGCGCCGGTGAACGCGCCTTTGACGTAGCCGAACAACTCGCTCTCGATGAGCGTCGGCACCAGCGAACCGCAGTCGACAGGAATGAAGGGTTTGGCGGCGTGGGTGCCGTTGAAGTGGATGGAGCGCGCGACGACTTCCTTGCCCGTGCCCGACTCGCCCAGGATCAGCACCGGATGGGTGGTGAAGGCGACCTTGGACAGGATGCGATACAGCTTCTCCATCTCCGGCGTGCGGCCGATGAGGTTGCCCATGCCCTGCTGGGTGCGCAGGCGCTGGCGCAGCGCGCGCGATTCCATGTCGAAGTGGCGGCCCTGCGCGGAGCGTTCCAGCACCGTCGCCAACTCCTCCAGCGCGAAGGGCTTGGTGAGATAGTCGCTGGCGCCGGTGCGCATGGCTTCGACCGCCGAAGAAACCGTCGCGAACGCCGTCATCACGACCACCGACGCTTCTGGATGCCGCGATTTCACTTCTTCGAGCAACATCAGGCCGCCGCCGCCCGGGAGTTTGAGGTCCAGCAGCATCAAGTCGACCGGAAAGCGCTGCAAATGGGCGCGCGCCGAAGGCACGGAGTCGGCGACATGGGTGATGAAGCCCATGCGCGCGGCGATCTCCGCGCAGGCGTTGCGCACGGGAGCGTCGTCGTCGACGATGAGCAACTGCAACGCGGCCTTGTTCGCGGAGGTGGTGAAGGCGGCACCGGAAAACGTGCGCAAGGGCGGCGGCGGCGCGATCCCCAGCGCGGGGACGGTGAGACGCTCGGGGTGCTCCAGGGAGTCGAGGTTGGCGGTCAGCATGAAATTGGGACTCCTTGGGGAACTTGGGGAACTGGAGGAACTGGGTTGGCTTGATGGAGATGGTGGGTTTTGCGAGACGACAGGCATTTCGCCGCATGGAGCCTCGGGCGGCGTGTAGTGCGGCCCACTTCTATCGGCCAGTCGATCTGCAATGTCGTGCCGCGATGGGGCGTGACGTCGATCGAGAGTTCGCCACCGGTGGATTGGATCAAGTCGTGGATGACCCTGTGGCCCAATCCATGCTGCGCTCCCGGGGGCAGGGCCGCGGGCTTCAGAAAAGCTTCGGCCATCGCCGCCCCCATGCCCGGACCGTTGTCCAGCACGGTCAGCCGGAAGTAGGCGGGGCCGCCGCAAACGCCGATGTGGATGCGGCCAGAGGTCGCGTTGCCCGCAGCGTCGGTGGGATTGTGCCGCCGCGCCGCCGCGACCGCATTGCAGGTCAGATTGACCAGGATGCGCTCCAGCACCTCGGCCGCGAACGGCAGCTCCGGCAAGCCGGACGCGACGGCCATCGAGACCGTCGCCTGGGGCGTGGCAAGGGACTGCAACAGCGGGGCAAAAGCGCGGACGACCGTCGCCGCGCTGACTTGGCCGGGAATTGCCGGAGCGTCGAAAATCGAGGCGGCGGCAACCGGCTCGATGGGCAGACCGACCCGCCGCTCGCCCCTCATCAGCCTGTCGATCAGGACGCCGCTGCGCTCGGACAGCAGCCGCAGTTCGCGCGCGTAATGGGCATGTTCAGGGCGAAGCACGCCGGGAAGGTCGAGCAGGTCGCAGTAAAGGCCCAGCGCGCCGAGCAGATTGCCAGCATCGTGGGCCAGGCCGGGACCGTCGGCGACGGGCAGCATTGACGGCGGCGGGGGAGAGGGAGGGTTTAGGTTTCGTGCGGCTGGACGGCTCAGCGGTTGTGCCTGCATGGAATAGTGCTCCGGATTGTGAGTGATTACAGTACCACTTGCGGACAGTGACTATCACGTCGAGTGCCAAACTGGAAAAATCCCGTTTCCGGGGGAGAAATGTTAGGTGAATCTTTTTCGCAACGCGAGGAAGGTGATCGGCGTTTCCCAAAAAGGTTCTAACAAATCTGTGCGTTCATGCGAAAGATGTTGATTACATAAGAGTTCAACGCTATTCCCGCAATGGGCGCGATTTCCAAAACGGGAATGAGCTTTTGAGCTTTATCGGTTGGGCATAATCCCTAATCCCCTAATCCCTGTTCCCTGTTCCCTGTTCCCTGTTCCCTATAATCGCCAGATGGCAGATGAGACTTTGTTC
>JALYTE010000406.1 GCA_030854435.1 Acidobacteriota bacterium
GCCCCGGTGACCACTACCGGGCGCTCGCTCTGCACGACGAGATCGAGCACGAAGGCGGTTTCCTCGATGGTGTCCGTTCCCTGGATGACGACAATGCCATCGACGCCGTCGGCGACGCGCTTATCGATCAGCGTCGCGACCGCGAGGATATTGTCGATCGACAACGAAGCGCCCGGCACTGTCATCGGCGATACGGTCTCGATTTCGGCGATGGCGTCGATGCCCGATACCGCGCGAGCGAGATCAGCGGCGCTCAGCGTGGGAGTGATGCCTCCCGCGCTGTTGCGCGTCATCGTGATCGTCCCGCCGAGCGAGACCAAAAGGATTTTGGGTCGGGACATCACCGTTGCGCTGTCGTGGTGTTCGTGAGTGGTCATACGGCTGGCAATCACAGTGCGTTCCGCATACGTTCCGTGCGGTCGACCCGTGCTTCGCGCCGCCGCTGGTCCCGAGGTTCTCCGGGGCGTTTCGCTATTCGAAAGAACCTTGGCGCGTTTCCCTGAAATAGACCGGTAGATCCATCGTTGGTGGGCTGGCGCGTATCTGACGGAACATCTGTGCGACAAAGCCGCGGTGATAGGTCGAGTGATTGACAATATGCAGCAGAATCGCGTCACGCGTCATCACGCCCTTGTTTCCGCCGATGAGGGTGAAGCGCACCGGCTCGTTGAGCGCGGCGTCCGAAAGTTGCTCGCTGTAAGTGACATACCATTCGTCCATCGCTTGCTGGGCGCGCCACAATGGGTCCAACGCGGGATGGTCGTTGGTGTTTCTCGAATCCAGGCCGTGGTCCCGCCCCTGGAGGTGCGCTTGCCAGATGACGTCGATGACGTAGTTGTGGTTCAGCGTGTGAACGATATTCCTGAAATTGGAGTTACGTTCGCCGGGGTTTCGTTCCTTGGTTGCCTCGCCTTCCGGCAGCGCGGCGACGGCATCGAAGATGCTCTTGTTTGCCCACGCGTTGTAGCGAGTCAGCATCCGGACATTGCTCGTGTTCATTTGGCAGCCTCGAGACGTAAATGGCGCGATCGCATCCGGTCGACGATTTCATTTGCAAATTGGAACGTTATAGTGCATACTGCGCGCTGGCGATTTTCAGGTAGTGCTGTTGCTGGTCCAGTATCCGCTGTCCTGCGGTACTTCTCTTCATCACCCGCCGTCTTGACCTTCGCCCCACCCTGGGGGTCAGTCCCCCTTTTTATTGTTCTTTCAGGATATTTCAAGACATGGCAACAGGCACCGTAAAGTGGTTTAACGATTCCAAGGGCTTCGGCTTCGTCACCCCCGAAGACGGGGGCAAGGATCTCTTTGCCCATTTTTCCGCGATCCAGGAACAGGGCTTCAAGACGCTGAAGGAAGGTCAACGGGTTAGCTTCGACATTACCACCGGCCCCAAAGGTCAGCAGGCGTCGAACATTCGCTCGGCAGACTGAACGCGCCAGGCGTGGCGTTGCGGCCACGCCGTCAGGTCTTCTGCAAAGCCCGGCATCTGCCGGGTTTTTTATTTCCGACTTTCTCTGAGGGATGATCATGGCTAAAGAAGAACTTCTCGAAATGAATGGCGTGGTGGCGGAAGTCTTGCCTGATGCCCGCTATCGCGTCACGCTCGACAATGGCCACAAGCTCGTCGCTTACAGCGCGGGGAAGATGCGCAAGCACCATATTCGCATCATTGCCGGTGACAAGGTCTCCCTCGAGCTTTCTCCGTACGATCTCAGCAAAGGCCGGATTACATTCCGTCATATCGAGGGCCGCAGCCCGGTCACCGCCCCGCGCCAGAGACACTGATCCGGCGTGTCGGGCGATCGTGCAGAATTTCCCGAGCAGCCGCATGGATGCCACGCCTGATGCGCCGCGCAGCCTCGAGCTCGTCCGGAAACTTGTCCAGTTCGATACGACGAGCCGGGTTTCGAACCTGGCGCTCATCGATTGGGTGCGGGAGTACCTGGGGTCGTACGGAGTTTCCACCCGGCTGACGTACGACGACGGCAAATCCAAGGCCAACCTGTTCGCGACCATCGGCGATCCCGGCCAACCCGGAATCGTGCTTTCCGGGCACACCGACGTGGTGCCCGTCGACGGGCAGGCCTGGACGGTGGATCCGTGGGCAGCCGTCGTGAAGGAGGATCGGCTCCTCGGGCGCGGCGCAGCCGACATGAAGTCGTTCCTCGGTATCGTCCTTGCCGCAGTGCCCGAAATGCTGGTCGAGCCGCTCAAGACGCCGA
>JALYTE010000430.1 GCA_030854435.1 Acidobacteriota bacterium
ATCGAGCGTCTCACCCAGAAACCGCATCGCCATCGCCGAACATTCAAGATGCCAGCCCGGCCGACCGCGGCACCACGGCGAATCCCAAGCGGCACCACAGGCTTCGTCTTCGGGCTTGGCTGCCTTCCAAAGCGCGAAATCCTGCGCATTCTCCTTGGCGTAGTCGTCCTGCGCCACGCGCGCGCCCGCCTGTATCTCTCGTGTGTCCAGGCGCGACAGCTTTCCGTATTGTGGAAACTTGCCAATCGCGAAGTACACCGATCCGTCCTCAGCCTGATACGCCACACCGCGCTCTACCAGACGTGCGACGAGGGCGATCATTTCCGGAATGCTGTCCGTCGCGCGCGGATAGCGCTCAGCGTCCTGTATCCGCAAGTAGTGACGGTCTGCGTGAAAGCGCTCGGTCACCGGCACGGTGATCTCGCCAATCGACACGCCAGCTTCGGACGCGCGACGAATGATCTTGTCGTCGACGTCCGTGAGATTCATCACTTGATCAACGCGCCAACCCGCTAACCGTAGCACGCGCCGCATGAGATCTTCGAACAGGAATGTTCGAAAGTTTCCCACGTGCGCCGGATTGTACACGGTAGGACCGCAGGTGTACATGCGCACAGTCACGCCGTCGGCCGGTGCGAACGAGTCGACCGACTGTGTCATCGTGTTGTATAAGCGAAGCTGCGCCGTGCTCACCTCGCGACCGACAGAACGGCCTGCGGAAAGGCCTGCGGAAAGGCCTGCGGCAGTACCGCTCAAGTCCCCGACTTTTCCCCGTTCGCGTCCGGCGCGGGCAGCGCGCGCGTCGGCTCAGATGCCACCTCGCCGGCACCAAGCTGCCTCGAGTCCGGCGTCTGCCCGGACGGAAGCCCCATCTTCTGTTTGAGCTGCGATAACTGAAGATCGGCGGTCGCGTCACCCGCGGATGATTCGAGCTGCTTGAACTGGTGGCTCAACGCGTCGCCGGAAAACTCCTGATCGATCTCTACGCTTGCCCTTATCTGGCGCTCGTTCTGCTCGATCTTCTCTTCCATCCGCGCGAACGCGTCGAACGCGGACTTGTCCGACATCGAAGACATCGTTTCCGAAATGCGCTTCTGCGCCTCGGCGCGACGCTGGCGCGCAAGCAGAAGCGTCTTCTTGCGGTTGGCCTCTTCTATGTTGTCGTTGAGATCCCGCAACGAGTTCTTGAGACGGTCAGTCTCCTGCTTATGCGCTTCCCATGTGATCTGCATTTGTTGGCCACGCGAGACGTGCTCGTTCCGGCGCATGAGCGCCTGCTTGGCCAGCTCGTCGCGACCTTCCTTCACAGCAAGCATGGCGCGCCGCTCCCACTCCTCGGCTTCGCGCAACTCGCCCATGGTCTGGTCTTCCAGACGCTTTTCGTCAGCGATGGCGGCGGCGACCTGCTGCTTCGCGCGCATGAGCTGGGTGCGCATGTCCGCGATGATCTGCGTCAACATCTTTTCCGGCTGCTCTACGGCCGAGATGGCGGCGTTCACGTTGGCGCGGAAGAGGCGCGCTATGCTGTCAAAGATGCCCATGCGGACAGGAGATGGAGTAAACCGAAAACATAAGGAAAGCCCAACCGGCCAGAAGCCCGGAGGGTCAGGAGAATTATACTGTCTAGGGCGGTACACAGATAGCAGGGGTTGCCGGCTGCCGCTGTGTCGGAGCGGATCCGCCACGCAGGCGGGGCACCATTGCCCCCCTAGCCGTTGGGCCATTGGCCGCGGCTATTTATTCGGCTTGCGCAGCATCTCAGTATGCGGTATTCCGTCCTCGTCGTACTCGAATCCAGTCGATTCAAATCCGAGCTGCTCGTAGAAGCGCAGGAGATATCGCTGCGCCCCGATGCGTATGGGGCTCGCCCCGTAAAGCCGTTCAACGTACTTAATCCCTTCGCGCACGAGCGCGCGGCCGAGTCCAGTGCGCCTGGCCGCCTGCGCAGTTATGATGCGCCCGAGCGAAGGCTCCATGTAGATGGCACCCGGGGGCACCACGCGTAGATATGCTGCGATTTTTCCGCCCGAACCGCGCGTCCAGAGATGATGCGAAACGCAATCGATTCCATCGGAGTCCTGATACGCACAGCGTTGCTCCACAATGAACACAGCGGTGCGCAGCGAGACTATATCGTAGAGATCGGCTGGCGCGAGTTCGCTAAAGTGCGACCAACTCCATGCTGGAACGGACTCGATAGCTGGCACTTAGTGCCGCTTGATCTGATACAGCCGCGCTTTCGCAATCCGTCGTCCGGTGGGTGTTGCCGCAAGTCCGCCGCCAGCGGTTTCCTTGTACCGCACGTCCATCTCGCGGCCAAGCTGGCCCATCACGTCGATCACTTCATCAACAGGAATCGCGAACTCGATTCCGGCGAGCGCCATCTCGATCGCGGCCAACGCGATCGCGGCGCCCGTTGCATTACGGAAGACGCATGGTAGCTCGACCAATCCGCCGATGGGATCGCACACCAGTCCGAGGG
>JALYTE010000449.1 GCA_030854435.1 Acidobacteriota bacterium
CTATCCTCTTCACTCTTTCCTCTGTTTTTAGTGCGGCTTTCCCGGCCCGAAGTGGTACGCCGCGCCGAAGGTGATGAGTTGCGGGTTGAGTCCGGAGAACTGGAACCCGAACCAGTGCTGGTACTCGAAGTCCGCGCGCACGTTAATGCGGGGATGCACCGCGACATCGACGCCGCCGCCGCCCACCAGCATGTTGTAGGCGAGGTTGGCTTCCGACTGCGGAAAGTTGTACACGCCGCGGCCGTAGAGGCCCTTCACATAGGGCGTGAATCGGCTGTAATGGCCGACGATGTAGCGGCCTCCGAACTCATAGCTGCGTTGGTAGACCTGGGTGCCGCTGCGGTCGTTGATCTGGTGGAAGTCCACTTCAACGCCCCAGTGCGGCCTGAAGTCGAAGTCGCTGTAGAAGGCGAAGCCTTTTTGGCTGACAGTCAGATAGTCGGGCCTGCTGAAGGTGTAGCCCCCGCCAACCTGGAGGTCGCCAGCGCGGCTGGCCGAGGGACGCCCCTGCCCGAATGCGTACAGACTGGACCAGGTGAGCGCGAGAAGGACGGGAACCAATTTGGCTTTCTTCAACGGGCAATCTCCAGCGACAATTTCCAAAGTCCTACGTAACATCTCCTGCATTCATGCGGAACTGTTTCCAGAGTCTACCGGAGATCATCGGCTTCCGCGCTGTAAAAGTTCAGCCGCAACTCCTCAGTTCCGCGGCGGACTGGAGGGTGCTGGCTGCGGAGGCACGGTATCTGTCGGGTTCCCGGGATTTGAACTCCCGGTGGTGGGCGCGGCCCCTGTATCGCCCGGAGGCGGGACCGTCCCGTCCGTAGGCGCGGCTGATGCCGGTGCGGCGGGCGGCAGTTCAGGCGCCTTCCAATACGTGAGCTTCAGATACACCGGCGAAATCTCAAACGGCATCTTATCGCGCGAACTCAGCAGTGGCTCATAAGTGGTGTGCATCTGGATCACCTGGTCGGTCCAGGGGTCGAAGCGCAGGAAACCGGCCAGCGGCATGGCGGCCTGCTGCGTCAGGTCGTTGGGGTTCAGCTTCGGCCCCTTGGCGACCAGCGCCTGTAGCCAGAACGTGCCATCGGGCTTCAAGAGACCATCGCCGATCTGGGGTTCGTTGAGCGCCTTGAGGGCTTTGCTGCGCTGCGCGAGTTGCTGCAGGTAGAGGCCAAAGTAGCCCTGCCCGTCGGCGAGTTCCTTGGCCTGCAGAAGTTCAATGGACTTTTTGGCGGCGTCGACGTTTTCCTGGTCGGTGTGGTGCATGGGAATACGCTGGAAGGCCGACTCCGACGGAAACATCATGCGGTCAGAGAAGGCGAACTTGGTGTCGATGTGGTGGCCCAGCAGGATGTGCGCGAGCTGGAAGGCAAGCACTGCGTTCAGGTTGCCTTTCTGTTGCGCGCCGTCGGTGGTCTGCACGGCGGTGGTGTCGATCAGCGTCTTCGACAGCAGGATCGTGTTGCCCACCGAGAGCGATTCCAGCGGCTCGGTCAGCAGCGTGCGCACGCGGATGGGCCGCGACACGGGAATATTGTTGTAGATCAGAATATTGTTGGCCAGGTCGGCGAGCGTCTTGTCGAACGGACTGGGCGAGTCGATGAGCCCGGCGGTGTAGAGGCGCTCGATGACGTTGTCCTCGGCCTGCTGGACAAACTCGCGCTGCGCGCCCAGGGCGCTGACATCGTTGGCGGCTTCCTTGGTTTCATCGGTCGCGCCGACCACGTCGATCGAAGTCTGCTCCGAGTCCGACGGCGGCACCTTCAACTCATAGCCCCAGATGTGGTTGATCGCCTTGAACTTGAGCACATGCGAGGGAGACTTCGGGTCGGTTTCCTCAGCGTAGAACGAGGTCGGCAGCCACAGGTCTTCGTGGACATTGGTGCGCCACGAATCGAAGTGGTAGTACTCGGTGATGTCCTTCTGTTCGCCCGCGAAGTCGCCGTTATACCGCACGATATTGCCGTTGTTGCGCTCGATCCACACCCGGCCGAAGAAGCGGCCCGCGCGCTTCTTGACGGGCTGAACGTCAAGCACGATGCACGGAATGGTGCCGAGGAACTCGTTGCGCACGAAGGAAAAATTGTAGTTCTGGCGATTGAAGCCGTCGCCGTTGGGGCCGTCCGAATCGATGATCACCATGCGCACGAAACCGGACTCGTGGTAAGTGAGGTGCAGGCTCGCGGAAAGGCCCGTGATGTAGCCGAGCGAGTGCTTCATGAAGCCGAACTTGCCGCTTTTTTCGCGCTTGTCGACGGCGTAGCCGGTGTCGCCGATCACCTTGCCGAAGTTCACCCGCGCCAGCGCATGCCAGTCCGACTCAGGCGCCTGGCCCAGCAGCGGGTCGGGCTTCATGTTCTGGATGTAGGTGTCCACCAGCGGCGAGCGTTCCTTGAGCGCCTTGATCACGGCGGCTTCATGGACGATGGCTTTGTCGATCAGCGCGTTCTGGGCCGGGGTGGGCTTGCGGAAGGCCTGCTCTTCGGGCTTCTTCTTGCCGAACGGAAAAGCCGCCGCCGGCAGGGCCGAAGCGGCGAATAAAGCGAGGGTGAGGACAGCAGTGGATTGCGTTCGGTTCATGGTGATCGAAGACTCCTTGATACTACGCGGGGCACGGCTCTTTAGACTTTAGACTTTAGATTTTTACGATTGTTCAGACTTTAGAATCTGCTTTAAGGCGGCGCAGCTAGCCCGCCATCTGGAAGTTCACGTTGACCACGCCCTCCCAGTCTATCGGACGCCCGTTCGTATCGAGCGCCGGCGTGAAGCGCGTGCCTTGAATGGCACGTTTGGCGGACTCGTCGAGACCGTGCCCGAGCCCGTGCGTGACCGCGACCACCTGCACCGCGCCAGCGGAGGTCACGCGGATGCGGATCGACACCGCGCCCTCCAGATGCAGCTGCTTGGCCTCTTCCGTGTACACGGGCTGGGGCTTGTAAGTGACCCTGGGTGGGGCGGCGAGCGCGGCAGCGTGCAGGGTTTGCGTGGGCGTGGGCGGGGGTGGAGCGGCCGCCCCCAGGTGTATGTTCACTGGAGCGCCGGTAAGGTTTTTGGAGTCCATGGGACCGTTGCCGCCCACGGAATTCTTGATGCCGACGACCTTGGCCGAGCCGCGATCATGGCCGTTCATGTTGGTGCAGTTTGGGCAGCCGAAGCCGCTCACGTTGGTGGGCGAACGGGGCCCATTGCCAGTGTTGCCCGACGCCATGCCGCGCACGCCGGGATTCAAGTTCACGGGTGAAATTGCCGGGCCGGTCAGAGCTTTGACGGGTGAATCGGTACGACCCAGACGCACCGGCGAGGGGTTGGCGTCATTGTTCTTGAGTGCCGCCGCCCGTACGGGGGACGCCAGATTCACGGCCACCGGCGCGGGTGGAGGACTGACGGCGCGCGGCGGCGCGGGCGCGAGATGCACGGGCTGCGCCATCTTCACTTCAACCGGCTTCGGATCCAGCGGCTTCTCCACTGGCGGCTTGATCTTGGGTGCTTCAAGAGGCTTGGGCGGCGGAGGCGGCGGCAACTTCGGCGGAGGTGGCTTGGGCGCAGGCGGCGGCTCCTTCACCGGCTCGATGTAAGCGATGTCCTTGGGCTTGTCGATGTTGACCACCGTCCGGACCGCGCTGCCAATCAAGACCGCCAACGCGGCCAGAATCAAGTTGATGGCCAGCGCCGAGGTGAACGCGCCCTTGCTCTGCTTGCCGTCGTTCAACACACCAAAGTGGGTGAACTGAATGCTCTGCGGGGCCGGATTGTCGCTGCGGAGTGGTTTTGCCATCGGGTGACTCGAATCCTTATCGACGTGAAACAAACAAAAAACTGAATTAAACGGACGAAGTATCAGAAAGATACCAGAATTGCCGGGTCAAACCGCCTTCGGCATCATTGTAAAGGGCGACGGTCACTGCGCGATTACTAGCGCGGCTACCGTGAAATTGGAAACCCCCGAGAGACGCAGCAGTTGCTTCTTCAAATCAATTGGCAACGCTGCACAGACGGTCACGCGGCCCAACAGCCTAACGGAGAAATTTCAACGCCCCCTTTGCCCTTCATGTTGGACGCTATTTTCGGCAAACTGGACACTCTGGCCTTCGGGAGGGAGCACAAACCTCCAGGACTTGCTTTTCGGGAGGGAGCACGAACCTCCAGGCCTTGCCTTCGGGAGGGAGCACGAACCTCCAGGCCTTGCCTTCGGAGGGAGCAGGGGCCTTCAGGCCCCTGAATCGCCAACTCACACCAGATGGGCTTTAGCCCCGGACACTCTGTCCGGTCGCCACGACACTCCTTGGGAGCCATCGCAAAAAGTCCCTTAGCGGTTAGCATTGCATCGGCCACATTTTTAAAATGGCGCGCAATTTCAACCCGGGGGATTTTCGATGTTCCATACGATTTTGCAAAGCATGTTTCACATGGAGTTGCCGTGGCTGGAAAAGGTCCTGCGTCCGATGGTCGTTTACCTCTGCCTGATCGTCTTTCTGAGGATCTTCGGCAAGCGCGAGCTGGCGCAGTTGAACCCGTTCGACCTGGTCGTGCTGTTGAGTCTGTCGAATACGGTTCAGAACGCGATGATTGGCAACGACAACTCGGTGTCGGGCGGCATCATCGGCGCGTTTTCGCTGCTGGCCATCAACTGGTTCTTGAGCCGCGCGCTGTTTGCCTCTCCCAAGCTGACCCGGGCGGTCGAGGGAACGCAGACTGTGCTCATCAAGGACGGCAAGGTCGATGAGGCCGCCATGAAAAAGGAGACGCTGACCCACGAAGAGTTGATTTCGGTGCTCAACAAGAACGGGTTCAACCATCCGCAAGACGTGAAGCTGTGCGTTCTGGAGCCCAACGGAACCTTCTATGTGGAAGGCAAGACGCCCAGCGCCGAAGGCGTACACAGCCGCGAGTTGATGGACGCCGTGACGCGATTGACCGGAGAGGTACACGAGCTGCGCGCCGAACTGAGCACGAAGCAGGCGGCGAAGGGCTAGGCCGGCGGGTCGAGACTGAGCCGCTTGCGTTCTTTCAACAACCGCGCGGAAGGCTCGCTGGCCCCGGCTTCGCGAAGCGCGGCGCGATACCCGCCCATGAAGATCGAGTACATCACCGCCAGTGCGCAACCCACCCCAAACCCGAAGCCGAAGAAGAACCCGATGATCGCGGTCGTATAAAAGGGCACGACTCCGATGATGGCACAACGGGCGGAATCGCATCGTCACCTCGGTCCCAAAGCTCCGCTGAAAAGGTCCGGATTCAAAACGGCCAACGGGTCGTTTGCCTTATCGTCGGACAGCGCGAATATGTTCAGTGTGGCCCGCGGAAAGTCCCCGCGCCATAACACTTCGGAGTCAGCGCACCAGTCGACGACGCGGCTTTTGCACTTGCTTTTCTTTCTGTCATTCCCGCAGGGAACCTGCTGTTGCTCTTGCTTTTCTTTCTGTCATTCCCGCAGGGAATCTGCTGTTGCTCCGGAAGCGGCACAATGCCCGTAAACCCTGTCATCTCGACCGGAGCCTTCGCGCTTTTGGCGAAGGCGTAGTGGAGAGACCTGTAGATTTTCCGTGGCGGCAAGGATATTAGGCCACGCAGAGAAGCTGCGGGTCTCTCAACTCCGGCGCAAAAACGCGCTCCGGTCGAGATGACAGCTTTGGGGGAGAGCCGACACAGATCGTGAACAGGCTCTAAGCAGTCACCGCCACCAGCTTCCCGGCGAAGTTCCGCTTGTAATACGCCGTCGTCAAAACGATCGCAGGCACTCCAATGATCGTCGGCCAAATCCACACATACCATGTGTTCCCAAACACCCGGCTCAACGTCAC
>JALYTE010000453.1 GCA_030854435.1 Acidobacteriota bacterium
CTGTCATCTCGACCGGAGCCTTCGCGCTTTTTGCGAAGGCGTAGTGGAGAGACCTGCAGATTTTCCATGGCGGCAAGGATATTCGGCGGCGCAGAGAAGCCGCGGGTCTCTCCACTACGGCGCAAAAAACGCGCCTTCGGTCGAGATGTCAGTTTTTGGGGAGAGCCAAGAGAGATCGTGAACAGGCTCTTAAAGCCCGAACCACCCTACCCTCGACTCGACCCTCCCTCCCCTCCGTCCTCAAACCGCAACAGACCAAACCTCGCTGGGTGCCCCATTCATCGCGCGGCACTTTGCGCGATGGGTGGGGTCGCACAAAGCACAAACGCTTGACACACCGTCTACAATAGATCCAGAAGCTTGTGAGACGGTCGAGTCCGAAACGCTCCGGTCCTTCGGCTTCCTTTCACCGCAAGTGCAGTGTTTTGAGGACTTTGCGAATCAGCCCCAATGTTTTCAATACTTTGCGCGACTTGCACAACGAAGTCCGCACCTAAGTCCTGTGTTGTCCGGACTTTACACGAAATCGGGGGGAGGGGGCATAGCCTCGGAGCGACGCTGGAAATGGCTGTCCGGCGGCGCGGCCGTGGGGAACCATATCTTCCACAGAGGGCCGTCGGTGAAGAGAAAAGTGTAGAGGCCGACGACTGCGGCGGCGTTGAGAACGAGCAGTGCGCTGGCTGGCGAAGCGATGCGATGAAGCATCGGAATTGGGATGCACACTTTGAGCGCGACGACGGCCATCAGCCAGAAGGCTGCCTGAAGCGCGGCGAAGACGGCAAACGGGATGGAGTGGACGCCGAGCACGACGGAGCTGATGAGAAGCAGTACGAAGAAGTAGGGCACAACCAGGCGAAGAAGCTTGTGTGAGATGAGTTGGAAGAGCACGCGGTTTTTGGGGGTCAGCAGCCAGGGTGCGAGCGCGATGAGTTGGAAGTTTCCGGCCAGCGTGCGCACCTTGCGCTGGAACTCGCCTGCGGCCTGCGCGGGCCAGGTGTCGGTGACGAAAGCAGTGCGGTCGATCACACTGCGATACCCCTTGCCGATGATGGAGAGCGGCTGGAACATGTCGTCGAGGATGATGCCTGCGGGCGCGGTTGAAGCGGCGGAGCGGCGGACGGCGTAGAAGCCGCCGTAGACGCCGACGGGCGAGTCCCAGGCCGCTTCGGAGTTGCGTATCCACTGCTCGTAGCGCCAGTAGAGGCCGCTGACGGCGGAAGCGGTGGCGTCGTGGCCCTGGGTGTTGAGCAGCAACTCGCCAGCCACGCAACCCACGCTGGGGTCGGCGAAGGTCGAGAGCAGCGCGGCGAGCGCGCCCGGCCCGATGCGCGGGCGAATGTCGACGAAGAGGAGGACCTCGCCAGTGGCGGCGGCGATGCCGTGGTTCAACGCGACCGCCTTGCCGCCGTGCGCTTCGAGGACGAGGGCGCAGAGGCGTTTGTCCGCGACTTCGCGCAGCAGTGCGGGAGTCGCGTCGGTGGATCCATCCGAGACGACGACGATCTCGCGCACCAGATGGGGATCGAGCGCGAGGAGGTGGGCGATCTGGGCCGGAAGCATGGCCGCTCCGTTGTGTACGGCCATGACGATGCTGATGGGGGCCGGTGCCGCAGACGGCCACGGCTCACGTCGCCAGGGTTGTGGCTGGAGTCGCGCCAGCAGCGCGATCGCCAGAGGGTAGCCGCCGTATGTGTAAAGAATGACGGAGAGCGAAATCCAGAAAAGGGGCTTCATTGCGCCCCCCGGCGGCGCACGATGGTCTTGATGGTTTCAAACATGATGAAAAGGTCGAGACCGAGCGACATGTGCTTAAGGTAGTAGAGGTCGTACTCGAGTTTCTCTTTGGTTTCGGCGAGCGTGGCGCCGTAGCCGTAACGAATCTGCGCCCAACCTGTAAGCCCCGGGCGAATAAGGTGGCGGAGATAGTAGAAAGGGAGATTCTCGGACAACATGGGAATGAACTCGGGACGCTCCGGGCGCGGGCCCACGAAATCCATGTCGCCGCGAAGGATGTTCCAGAGTTGCGGGATTTCATCGAGGCGGGTCTTGCGCATGAACATCCCGACGCGGGTCACGCGCGGGTCGTTTTTGGTGGCCCACTGCGCGCCGCTCGCCTCGGCGTCGATGAACATGGTGCGAAACTTGATGACGTCGAAGGGAACGCCGTTGACGCCGGTGCGGGTCTGGCGGAACAGCACCGGACCGTGCGAGGAAAGCCTGACCGCAAGCACGATGAAGGGCAGGAACGGGAGGCAGATCAGCAGACCGGTGGTCGCCGCGGACATGGAAATGACGCGGCGGGTGAACTGCTGGGAGGAACTGATCCGAAAGCCTTCGCTGTAGAGGAAGCTGCTGGGTCGCAGGCCGTCGAGTTGGATTTTCCCCGACAGGCGTTCGCGCAGCGTGCCCACCTCCTCGACCGCGATGCCGCGAAAGCGGAGGGCGAGAAGTTCCTCGACAGGCAGTTCCGACCGCTGGCTTTCCATCGCGACGATGATGCGATGGACGGGCTTATTCAGCTTTGAAATCCGGTCGAGCGCTTCGATCCAGATGACTTTACGTTCCGAGTGGTCGGACGTGATGTTCTCCCACCCGACCACTTCCATGCCAATGTCGGGGCGGGATTGGATCGCGGAGACGATGGAGCGCGCGAATTCTCCCGCTCCGAGGACGTAGATCCGTTCGCGGAAAAACTCGCGGGTGACGAGCCATTCGTAGGCTCTGCGCCAAAACAGGAAGCCGGGAATGAGCAGGAGAAACCCCGCAACATAGGCGCGGGCTCTCCACAGCGATGCGTCGGGGAAGAAATAAAGTATCCCCGAAAGGATGAAGCAGTCGAAGCCGAGGACCAGCAGGACCCTGAAGTAGATCTCTTTGCGGGCCGAGACGATCTGCGGTTCGTACAGGTCGAAGTAGTAGGACAGGAGCAGCGTGAGGGCCGTGACGCCGGCGATTTTGAAGAAGCCGTATTCATAGTTGAGGACGATGAAAGCGTCGTCCTGGGGGAGCACCAGAAAAGTCGCGAGCAGGAAACAGGCGCTGACGACAAGCGCCTCCCCGAAGACGAGGATCACCGTCCGCGTCGGGTAGTACACATTGAAGAACCGAATCATCCTGGGCGCTCCAGTTATTTTGCCAGGCTGTCGTAGGTGTCATAGCCATCGTAGGTGTAGTAGTTCCCGTTCGCAACAGGGTCCGTGACCGCATTGAGCACGAAGCCGAGGATGTTGGACGCCTTGAATTCCGAAGTCGCGCGCTGTGCGGCCTCGAATTTGGTGCTCCCGCCGCGGGCGACGAGAAGGACGCCGTCGCAGGCGCGGGCAAGATTGACCGCGTCGGCGACCAGGTTGACCGGAGACGAGTCGATGACGATCCAGTCGAACATCGGGGACACCGCCGCAATGAGTTCCTCGAAACGGTGGTTGCCCGACAAGTCCGCGGCCTTGTCGGAGTCTTTACCGGCACCGATGAAGGTGAGAGAGTCGAGGGTGTTGTTTGGCACGCCGCTCCCGGTAGTGTCCGGGCGCTGCAGGATGCTCTGCACGGTGGCATTGCCCTCGAGATAGTCCGTGAGTCCCGGCTCACAGGCGCACCCCAGCAGATGGTGCAGCGTCGAGCGGCGCATGTCGCCGTCGATGAGCAGGACGCGGCTGGACTTGTGTCTGGCAAAAGAGATCGCGAGGTTGGCCGCGATGAAGCTCTTGCCTTCCTGGGGCAGGCCGCTGCCAACCAGGATGGATTTGAGGGTGTTGAGGTCGCGGAATTCCTGCATGCGGGAGCGCAGGCTGCGGAACTGCTCGACGGCCAGGCCACGGGCCTGGAGCGCGGGAAGGTGCGCGAACGAAGGCGTCCAAGCGCGCGCCGCCACGTTGGCGACAACGACGCGGGCCGGGGGGACAGGAAGAGGCTTGGGTTCCTCGGACAGGGACTGCACGTCCGGCTGAGGAAAAGGCTCTGGCTCAAGGACGGCCGTTGGCACAATGGATTCCGCCACGGCGGAATCCCGGTCATCCAGGGCGGCCCGATCCATCTCCGCGCGTCGTAAGGCTTCGTAAATTTTGCTCATCGTTCCACCTTTATATTTAAGGTTTATACCGAGGTTCTATTGAATGTACGTCACTAAAGGCGATATTTTCGCTTTTAGCTCATGGTGCTTGTTGGAAAACCGGCTTGTGCCGATGCGACCAGGAAAGGCTGTGTGTCGAGTTCGAGGTCCTGGGCGACGGCGTGAATGATTCCTGCGGGGATTTGCTGGAGTTGCTCAACGTAGCCGAAGATCAGCGCGTGCTCGCAAATGAGGTTGATGAGGCGTGGAATGCCGCGGCTGGCGCGATGGATGGCGCGCATGGCATCGTACGAAAACAGTGGCGCCGAAGTGCCCGCGATGTGCAATCGCTGTCCGATATAGGCCTCAGTCTGGTCGGGGGTGAGCGATTGCGTGCGGCACCACAACGCGATCCTCTGGCGAAGCTGACGCAGGCTGGGCTGGCGCAGTGTCAACTCCAGTTCGGGCTGCCCGGAGAGGACGATCTGAACGAGTTTCTCGGACGACGTCTCCAGGTTGGTGAGCAGGCGGATTTCCTCGAGCAGGTCCATGGAGAGGTTTTGCGCTTCGTCGACGACGATGACGCAGGTTTCCTGGTGGCGATAACGCTCGATCAACCAGCGATTGAGTTGCAGCAGCATGCCGGACTTGGTGCGGTTGGCGGGCGCTATGCCAAAGTCGCTCAGGACGAATTCGAGGAAATCGAGCGTGTCGAGCCGAGGGTTGAAGACGAAAGAACTGAAGACGCGGCCCTGATCGAACGCCGCTAGCGCGCGGCGCAGGAGGGTCGTCTTGCCTGTCCCGACTTCCCCCGTGAGCACGATAAAACCCTTGCGCGCGGAGATGCCATACTCCAGACCGGCGAGCGCTTCGCGGGTATGGGGCATCATGTACAGGAAGCGCGGATCCGGGCTGGAGCCGAAGGGATCGCTCTTCAGATTGAAAAAGCTTTTATACATGGTTAGCCATGGGCCTTGCTAAGCGATGAAACCGGGGCCTTACGGCCAAAGAACCTCATGAAGCCGCGAGGTTTTGAGCGCTCCTCCACTCCGCTGTCCACCTCCTTGGAGAACGCGATGACAGCCAGGGTGGGTAACTGGGTAAAGGCCCAGACGTCCTGCTCGGTGCGAAGGGCCGTATCTTTGTATTCCTTGAAGGCGGCGAGGGCAAGTCCCAGCAGGAGTCCCAGGCCGAGGCCCGCGGCGCCGAACATCCAACGCACCGGGAAGGTGGGAGAGTCGGGGAGATTGGCGCTGTCCATGAGGGTAAACTGCTCGCCCTGGTTGCGGCGTTCAAGGTCGGTCGCCATCTTCTGCTGATTCGCCTTGGCGAGCAAGTCGTCGTAGAATTTCTGGGCCGTGTCGTAGTCCCGGGTCAGGTCTTTGTACTGCGCCGCGACCCCCGGGGTGGAAGCGATCCGGTTCTGGTAAACGCCGATGTTGCTCTGGAGGTGGTCCTGCTCCCTCTTCTTTTCCTGAATCCCGATATCGGCGGCCCGAATCGCCGAGCGAAGTTGGCGGGTGGAGAGGGAGTCGTTCTGGCTCGGTGCGGCGTTGAGTGGGATGTTGGTGGCCGTCTGAATTGGCGCAGGAGTTTGCGCCATTTTCTTGCGCAACTCGGCGATCTGGCGGCGCTTGGCGATCACGTCGGGATGGTCCGAGGTGTAGTGCGCCGCGAGGTCCGATTCCTCGGTGAGCAGCCGTTGCAGCTCCACTTGCTGCGCCTGCGGCGCGGTCTGAATGGTCCCGGTGGGAGTGGGAGGGGGCGCACTCTGGAGTTGCTGCGACAGCATCGATTCCTGGTAGGTCTTGTCCTGCACCATGCGGGCGAGGGCCTGGTTGGAGGACTCAAGCTGTGTGTTGAGGCTGGTCAGCATGTTGAGGCTGGAGGCTTCTTCGCTAGGGAGTTTGCCGCCGTATTGGCGCTGGAAGGCGGCGAGTTTGGCGTCCTGATCGTCGAGGCTCCGCTTGGCGTCTTCGAGCTGGCCCTTGAGGAAGTCGCTTGCGCCCTGCGCGGAGTTTTCGCGGGAACGAAGATTTTCATTGATGAACAATGAGGTAATTTCCGCGCAGACAAGTTGCGCGGTGCGGGCATCGTTGGCCGTAAAGGTGATATAGAAGCCGGGAAGAGTGGGGGCCCTGGTGATGTCCGACTTGATGGGCGTGACCTTGATGGCCTTGCGCGTCAGGTCCAGACGGTCGTCCATGGAGGCCGCTTTGGAGGCAAAGAGGTTGTAACGTTCGATGATGGGTTGAATGCGCGAGCGGCTGAGGATCTGCTCCTTCATGGAAGCAAGCCGGGTATCGAGCGAGCCGGTGACGACCGCTTTGGCAATGTCCGAGGAAACCTGCTGCTGCTGGATCAGGACAAGGGTCTGCGAAACGTATTGGGACGGTATCAGGTAGGTAATCCCAATGGCGATGATGGGGAGGACAACGACGGGAAGGGCGATCAGCCAGCGGCGGCGTTTCAGGATGGCAACGTAATCGTTGGAGGTAAGTTTGCGATGACCGAGCATGAGCGTTCCTTTTAGTGGCCGAAGTGGAATGGGCGTGGCGAATAGGTGATTCCGATTGTGATGACCTGGGAAAAGCCGTTGAATGCAGTTGGAATTGAGGTCGCCGCCTGGCGGGTGACGGACTGGTCCAGAATGCTGTAGCTGGCGTGGGCCGAAAGGTAGCGGCCGATCGCCCTGGAGCCTTGCACATCCAAAAGATAAGTGTGCGCTGAATACAGGTTTGTCGTTATCCCCGGAATGTTCCGGCTATCGACAAAGGAGGCGATGGCCGTGACGTTGGTAAGCTCGCCAATGCTGCGGTTGTATCCGGCGCTGACGGTATCGGCCATGGTGCCCTGAAAGACTCCCGCTCCGCTCCGGACTCCGCGAAAGTAGGTGAGGTTCGCGGAGGCCTTCTCGAAGAGGTAGTCGAAGCTGACATTCGCCGTATAGTTCACGGTCGTGTTGTGGATGGGCGGGTTGGATAGGTTGGGCGAGGGCTGGCTGGTGCTGCTGGTGATTTGCGGCCCGGCAGAGGCGTCCATGAACAGCCTGCGGTTGAAGTGACGCGAGTAATCCACGTTGATGCTGTGGCTTTTAAACGAAAATCTGCCGACCGGGTATTTGAACTGCGAAAACGAGTAATGGCCGCCGCCGCTGCTGATGGCATTGATGCGATGACTCACGCCGGCCTGTGCGGAAACGCTGTTGTAGTCGAAGCCTCCGGTGTTGTTTCCGAGGAACCTCAGGAAATCGTATGAGCCCGCAAGTTGGAGGTCGGTGCTGGCCGTGAGCTTGCGGTCGATGCTGGCGGTGGTGGTGTTGGTGATGCGCTGTCCGAAGAGCGACAGCGGACCCTGGTTCACGATGCCGGTTGGAATGCCGAGGTTGCCTAGTCCGGAAAGTCCCGAGAGCCCGGAGACGGGAGACTCCGGCAAATAGCGGACGGAATCGGAGACCACAAAGTTCCAGTTTTTGGTGGTGAGCACTTGTGACAGGGACAGATTCAGGAAGGGCGAGGACGGCTGGCCGGAGGAAGAGGTGAACAAATAACCGCCGTCGAAGATCATGCTGAAAGGGTGAGTCTCGCTCTTGGAGAGGAGTGCGGCGTCCCCGTAGAGAGCAGTCGAAAAAATCGTGCCACCTGATCCGGTATAGCCCGTTCTGACGGCCTCCGACGCGCTCAAGCCGAAGGTGACGTCGCCGGGGA
>JALYTE010000461.1 GCA_030854435.1 Acidobacteriota bacterium
CGTATGCATCGCAAATCGAGCATACCAGCGCAACCGCCACTGCGGGTGGCCCATCTTCGGCGCGGTTTTATCGCGCCGAAGGTGGGGCTGTCGCGAGGCGAATCGCTTTCCAGCGCACCGTTCGTCAGCCTTCCCGCGGCAAGTAGTAATTCTGAATGTAGTCTCGTACCCCATCTTCCAGAGTCGTAAACTCTTTCGCATACCCCGCCGCGCGAAGCTTCTTCACCGTCGCCTGCGTGAAGTATTGATACTTGCCCTGCAACTGTTCCGGCATGTCGATAAACTCGATCTTCCGCTCCAGGCCCATTGCGTGAAACGTCGCCGTTGCGAGGTCTTTCCACGTCCGCGCCCTGCCCGTGCCGCAGTTGAACAGCCCTCCGGGCTCACTCGCCTGCTGCAACGCAAAGTGCAGTGTCACATCCACTGCGTCCTTCACATAGATGAAGTCGCGCATCTGCTCGCCGTCCTTGTATTCTTTTCTGTAACTCTTGAATAACCGCACTTTTCCTGTATCCCGAATCTGCTCATAACTCTTTGAAACCACCGACCGCATGTCGTCCTTATGGTCTTCATAAGACCCGAACACATTGAAGTATTTCAACCCCACGATGCTCTCAAATAATCCATGCTTCAACGCCCACAAATCGAATATATGTTTCGAGTAACCATACATATTCAACGGGCTCAACAATGGCGTCGCCGCATCGTCGTCGTCATAACCGCGCGTCCCATCGCCATAGGTCGCCGCGCTCGACGCATACACGAACCGCGCATCGTGTTCGAGACACCAGTTACAAATCACTCGGGTATATTGATAATTGTTCCGCAATAAATAATCGGCGTCCTTCTCGGTCGTCGCGCTGCACGCGCCCAGATGGACGATCGCGCGCGCATCGGCGAAATGCCGCTCTTCGAGCAGGCCGAGAAACTCTTCCGGCGACACAATATCTTCGTAGCGAAGGCCGACGAGGTTCTTCCACTTATCGTCCTTGCCCAACTCATCGACCAGGACCAGATTCTCTTCGCCGCGCGCGTTCAACTCCGCCACAACATTGCGGCCAATAAACCCCGCCGCTCCCGTCACAACAATCGGCTTCCCCATAGTGGCCTAAGCATACCGCAGCAGCGCAAGCCTTCTCTACGCTCTATCCTCTGCCTTTCAACAACTCTCGCGAAATCACCAGCCGCTGAATCTCGCTCGTTCCCTCGCCGATGGTGCATAGCTTCACGTCGCGATAAAACTTCTCCGCCGGATAGTCCTTGATGAACCCATATCCCCCATGAATCTGCACGCCCTCATCGCAGATCCGGCACGCCGCTTCGCTGGCATAGAGCTTCGCCATCGCAGATTCCATCGTGATCTTCTGCCCGGCGTCCTTCATCCGCGCCGCGCGCATGGTCAACAACCACGCCGCGTCGAGCTGTGTGGCCATGTCCGCCAGCTTGAACTGGATGGCCTGAAACTCGCTGATTGCTTTGCCAAACTGCTTCCTCGTCGTCGCATATTTCACGGCCGCATCGAGCGCTCCGCGGGCCATTCCCAAAGACAGTGCGGCAATCGAAACCCGCCCGCCATCGAGCACCCGCATCGCATCTTTAAAACCGTCGCCGATCTTGCCGACCAGGTTTTCCTCGGGCACCACGCAGTTCTCGAAGATCAATTCGGCGGTATCGCTGGCGCGCAGTCCCAGCTTGTTCTCCTTCTTGCCTGGCCGAAATCCCGGGGTTCCCTTCTCCACCACGAACGCCGAAATCCCGCCCCGCGTCCCCTTCTCCTTGTCGGTCACGGCGAGCACCAGCGCGCAATCCGCATACGTTCCATTGGTGATGAACGTCTTCGATCCATTGAGGACCCACCCGCCATCGCCTCGCACCGCCGTCGTCCGCATTCCGCCCGCGTCGGATCCCGACCCCGGCTCGGTCAACCCCCACGCGCCCAGCCACTGGCCGCTCGCCAGCTTCGTCACCCAGCGCTTACGCTGCGTGTCGTCGCCGCCCAGCATGATGTGGTTCGTGCATAGAGAATTGTGCGAAGCCACGATAATCCCGACGCTGCCATCCACGCGCGACAGCTCCTCGACCGCGAGCACATACTCGACGTACCCCATGCCAGCGCCGCCAAGCTCTTCGGGAAAGATGACGCCCATCAGTCCCATCTCGCCGAGCTTCTTGACGACTTGATGCGGAAACTCGCTCTTCTCGTCCCACTCCGAAACATGCGGCGCAACTTCGCGCTCCGCGAACGTCCGCACTTCACGCCGAAGCTGCTCCTGCTCTTCGGTCAACCCAAACATGGCCACAGATACTCTCCATTCAGAAAACTCATCAGACTAACACATCGCGTGGGCGGTCTGCGCTCCTCGCGCCGCAGCCGTGGGTCTATCGCGGTCTCCAACTGCTACCCCAGGGCTTGCGCCAGGTCCGCCACAATGTCCCCCACATCCTCGATCCCCACCGACACCCGCATCAACCCATCGGTAATCCCCAACTTCGCGCGCCCCTCCGCGCCAACCGCCGCGTGAGTCATCGTTGCGGGATGGCAAATCAGCGTCTCGACCCCGCCCAGCGACTCCGCCAGATAACAAAGCTTCAACCGCTTTGCAAATTTATTGGCGGCCTCGAGCGATCCCAACTCCATCGAGATCATCGACCCAAAACCGCGCTGCTGCCGCTTCGCCAACTCATGCTGCGGATGCGACTCCAGCCCCGGATAAAAAACCTTGTCCGCCCCCAGCCGTTCCACCAGAAATGCCGCCACGGCGCGCCCGTTCGCATCGTGCTGCTCCATCCGCACAGCGAGCGTCTTTACACCCCGCAAGAGCAGATACGAATCGAACGGCGACAAAATCCCTCCGGTACATTTCTGCACAAACCGAAATGTCTCCGCGTGTTCCGGCTTCGTGCCCACCAGCACGCCGCCCAACCCGTCTGAGTGGCCGTTCAAAAATTTCGTCGTCGAATGCATCACAATATCCGCGCCCAACTCGATCGGCCGTTGCAGATAGGGCGACAAGAAAGTATTGTCGACGCTCAACTCCACGCCCTTGGCATGACAGGCGTCCGCGACCGCGCGAATGTCGGTGATCGACATCATCGGATTGGTCGGCGTCTCGATATGTACGAGCCGGGTCTCGGGTCGAATCGCCGCCGCAACCGCCGCCACATCGCGCGTGTCCACATACGTAAACGCCAGCCCAAACTTCGTCAGCACCTGGTCGAACAGCCGCCCCGTGCCGCCGTACATGTTGTCCGAGCAGACCACATGGTCGCCCGTCTTCATCATCGTGAACATCGCCGTAATCGCCGCCATCCCCGACCCAAAACAGTGCGCGCTCGCACCACCCTCCAGCGAGCACAGGCTCTCCTCCAACGCATCGCGCGTGGGGTTGGTCAGCCGCGCATACTCGTGGCCCTTGTTCTTCCCGATCGCCTCTTGCTGGTACGTGGAGGTGAGATAAATCGGCACGTTGACCGCGCCCGTCAGCGGGTCCGGCGCCTGCCCATCGTGAATCGCCCGCGTTGCAAATCCGTGCTTCCGTTCCGCCATCGACACACCCATCCTCTTCGGGAAATTCCCGTCATCTCATGGTATCGGAACAATGGCAGTGTCGGCCCAGGTCGGCATTCCGTTCAGAAGTTTGAACGCGTCTCTTGACAATTTGGCTGTGTATATTTATACATAAATACTGCATGTTTATACACTCCGCATGGCGATCATAGATGCCACAATTTGTTCGTCAACGAAAGGCACACCATGAAAAGCGACCGGCACAGCGCAATCCGCGACCTCCTGGTGAAGACCACCGCCGCCAGCCGCGTCACCAATCAGGACGAGTTGCGCCGCAAGCTTGCCGGCAAAGGCTTCCACGTCACGCAGGCAACGCTTTCGCGCGACATCCACGAGCTGAAGCTCTCCAAAGGCCCCAACGGCTACGCGCTGCCCGCACACCCCGCCGACAACGACGACGACGACCAGCCCGCCATCCGCGCGGTGCTCGAAAACTTTGGCCTGGAAGCCCGCCAGGCAGCGAACCTCATCGTCGTCATCACCCGCACCGGCGGCGCGCAGCCCGTCGCCGCCACCATCGACTACGAAGAGTGGCCGGAAGTTGTCGGCACCATTGCCGGCGACGATACGGTGCTGGTCATCTGCCAGAACCCTCGCAAAGCCCTCGCCGTCAAGCACCGCATCGAGGCCCACATTGCCTGACCCGCGCACCACTTTGCGCACAGCTGTTGCCGGCGTTAGCGGATACGCCGGGGCCGAACTCGCGCGACTGCTGCTGCTGCACCCGCGTCTCTCGCAAACGCCGCCAATGTTTCTCGGCCGCATGTTGCCCGAAGGCTACGGCAGCACCGTCTCGCTCACCAGCCTGCACCCGCAACTCTCCGGCCTGCCCAACGCCGACGACCTCCGCATCGTCCCCTTCGACTGGGACGAACTCCAACGCGAAGGCGTCGAACTCCTCTTCCTCGCCACGCCCCACGAGCAATCCCGCGAGTGGGTTCCGCAAGCCCTCGCGCATGGCATCCGCGTCGTCGACCTCTCAGCCGCGTGGCGCTTGCAACGTGACGCCAACCGCGACATCTACAAACTCACCGACGCCGATCCCGCGCTCGCCGCCGCTCTGCAAACCGAGGCCGTCTACGGTTGCCCCGAACTGCACGGCCCGGCAATTGCCACCGCACGTCTCGTTGCGAACCCAGGCTGCTACGCCACTTCCGTCATTCTCGCTCTCGCTCCGCTGCTGCGCGCGAACCTCATAGATCTCGGCTGCGGCATCGTAGCCGACGCCAAATCCGGCGTTAGTGGCGCGGGCAAAACGCCCACCGCGACCACTCACTTTATGTCCGCCGCCGATAATCTCTCTGCCTACGCGGTCTTCGGCCATCGCCACACCGGCGAAATGTTGGAGCAGCTCTCCCTCACCGCTGCCGAACTGCAATTCGCGCCGCACCTATTGCCCATCCCGCGCGGCATACTCTCGACCGTTTATGTTCGCCTCAACGAAGCGGCGTCGTTGGTGGACATTCAAAATTGCTTCTACGACTTCTACGTTGCCAGCCCGATGGTGCGTGTCCGCCGCTCGCCCATGCTGCCGCAAATCCAACACGTCGTCCGCACCTCCTTCTGCGACATCGGCTTTCAACTTTCCCCCGATGGACGCCGCTTGGTCGTCGTCTCCTGCCTCGACAACCTGCTTAAAGGCGCGTCCTCGCAAGCCATCCAGAACATGAACCTCATGTGCGGCTGGCACGAATCCGAGGGCCTGCTATGAACTCCCTTCGCGAAACTTCGCGTTTAAACTTCGCGAACTTCGCGTCAAAACTTTTCCGCACCACCGCTCCAACCAGGGTCTCTGCATGAAGTTCGTCGTAAAACTCGGAGGCACCGCGCTTGAAAAACCCAAGCTGCTGCAAACCTGCGCGCGCTCCATCGCCGAGCTCGCCAGCGACGGGCACAAAGTCGCGCTGGTCCATGGCGGCGGCGTGCAACTCACAAAACTCCTCACCCAAATGGGCAAGAAGTCCGAGTTCATCGCCGGCCTGCGCATCACCGACGCCCAAACTCGCGACGCCGCGATCATGGTGCTCGGCGGCCGCGTCAACAAGTCGCTGGTCGCCGCGCTCGACCAATGCAACCAGTCGGCGGTGGGCCTTACAGGCGGCGACGGCCACGTCTTTCGCGCGCGCAAAAAGAAGACCGAACACGAGCTCGGTTTCGTCGGCGAAATCGTCGCGACCGACCCCAAGTGGCTCGACGCCATCTGGACCATGGGCGCGGTCCCCGTCATCTCTTCCATCGCGCTCGGTTTCGACGGCGAATACTACAACATCAATGCCGACGAGATGGCCTCCGCCTGTGCCGTCGCGACCAAAGCCGACGCGCTGGTCTTTCTCACCGATGTTCCCGGGGTCAAGGGAGCAGACGGCAACGTGATGCGCTGGCTCTCGCTCAAGGAAATCCCCGCACTCGAAAAGGCCGCAGTCGTCTCGGGCGGAATGCTGCCCAAACTCAACGCCTGCAAACACGCTCTCACGCACGGCGTCACCCGCGTCCGCATCTTGCCTGCGGAGTCCGCCGCACTGCTGCCCAATCTGCTCAACTCCCGCGTCAACGATGGAACGGAGGTCATGGTCGCATGAATCTAGAAGAAACCCAGTCCGCTGAATCGAAGTTGTTGTTGCAAACCTACGAGCGTAATCCTCTGCTCTTCATCAGCGGCGACGGCGTGTACCTGCGCGACGAGCATGGCAACGATTACCTCGACCTGCTCTCCGGCATTGGCGTCTGCGCGCTCGGCTACAACCACCCTGCGATCACGCGCGCCATCACTGCGCAGGCCTCCAAGCTCCTGCACACCTCGAATCTCTTCCACACAGAGCACACGGTCGAACTCGCCCTCCGCCTGACCGAAATCACCGGCCTTGATCGCGTCTTCCTCACGAATTCCGGCACCGAAGCCTGGGAAACGGCGCTGAAACTCGCCCGCGTCCACGCCGGTCTGCTGCGCTCCGAAGGCAAGACCCTCGGCACAAAAATAATCGCGCTCGAACACAGCTTCCATGGGCGCACCACGGGCTCGGTCGCGACCACGCACAAGGTCGCGTATCGCGAACCGTTTCAGCCCGTCATGCCGGGTGTTGAATTCGTGGCCTTCAACGATGTCGCCGCCCTACGCGCCGCGTTCTCAACCGAAGTCTGCGCGATCGCCCTCGAAGTCATCCAGGGCGAAGGCGGCATCAACTTCGTCTCCGCCGAGTTTCTGCGCACCGCGCGCGAACTTTGCGACTCCACCGGCGCGCTGCTCGTGTGCGACGAAATCCAATGCGGCATGGGCCGCACCGGAATGTGGTGCGCCTACCAGCACTACGGCATCAAGCCCGACATCGCCACCCTCGCAAAGCCTCTCGCTGGCGGCGTCCCCATCGGGGCCATGCTCTGCACCGAAGAAGCCGCGCGCGCCATCACCCCCGGAATGCACGGGACTACATTTGGCGGCAACCCACTCGCCTGCGCCGTTGCGATTGCCGTCATCGACGAAATCAAACGCACAGGCCTCCTCACCCACGTCCGTGAAACTGGCGACTACTTCCTCGCGCAACTCCGCGCGCGCCAAACCAAACATTCCATAATCAAAGAAGTCCGCGGCCGCGGTCTCATGATCGGCGTCGAACTCGCCTCAGCCGACCTCGCAAAGTCCATCGCCGCCGGGCTGCTCGAACGCCGCATTGTCATCAACCGCACGCACGAAAATGTCCTGCGTTTCCTTCCACCTTTTCTCATCACGCGCAAGCACGTCGATCAGGCCATTGCCGCCATCGACGATCTGCTCACGCTTCAAACCACACCTGGCAACTGATAACTGGCAACTGAAAGCTGAACACAAAAAGCTAAAAGCTACGCACCACGGAGAACCACCTCATGGCCGCCAAGACTCTTATCATGAACGCCCCCGAATTTGACACAGCCCCCGCAAGGGTCCCTCTCGGCATTCAATCTGACAGCGCTTTCACCGAAGCCGCCAAAGGCCTTGCGGGCCGCGACCTCTGCGGTATCGCCGACTTCTCGGTGCGGGAGATGGCCGCCATCATGGAGCTCGCGCACGCGGTCAAAAAGCAGCCCGAAGACTTCCGCCACGCTCTCGACGCCAAACAAATGGTCTTGTTTTTCGAGAAGGCCTCGTTGCGCACGCGCCTCACCTTCGAGACCGCGATGAACACCCTCGGCGGCAACGCCATCTTCGTCGACCAGACCGCATCGCCCCTCGGCGAGCGCGAATCCATCCCCGATGTCGCGCGCAATCTCGACCGCTGGATGAACGTGATCGTCCTCCGCACCTACGCGCACGACACCGTCACCGAGATGGCCGTGCACTCCCGCGTCCCCGTCATTAACGCACTCTCCGACCTCGAGCATCCGTGCCAGGCCATCGCCGATTTCATGACCCTCGAAGAGCGTTTCGGCTTCGTTGAAGGCCTCAAGTTTACGTATATCGGCGACGGCAACAACGTTTGTCACTCGCTCATGCTGACCGCCGCGCAACTCGGCGCGCACTGTACGGTCGCCACGCCGAAAGGCTTCGAGCCTAAGCTCGACGTCATCCACCAGGCCATCGCCATCGCCGAAACCACGGGCGGCTCGCTCACCCTCACCCACGACCCCATCAAAGCCGTCACCGGGGCCGACGCCGTCTACACCGACGCTTGTACGAGCATGGGCCAGGAGCACGAAGCCACGCGCCGCGCCCCAATTTTCAAGCCTTCCCAAGTCAACGAGGCCCTCATGCTGCACGCGCAAAAAGCCATCGT
>JALYTE010000039.1 GCA_030854435.1 Acidobacteriota bacterium
CCGACGCTGGAAGAGACGCCGCCGTTCGAGCGCGCGACCACGTTCGCGTCGATGGACCCGCCAGGGCCCTTCGAGACGCATTCGACTAAGGCCTACTTCAACGTCACGCTGCCGGAAAAGAACTGGACGCCGGAGCACGTTGCCGAGCACATGGCTAGCTTCAACGTCGGCACGATTATTTCGACCAGCGTGCATGAAGCCTATCCGGGGCACTATGTGCAGTTCCTGTGGCAGGACCACTTTCCGTCGAAGGTGCGCAAGCTGATTGGCGCGAACACCAACATCGAAGGCTGGGCGCACTACTGCGAGCAGATGATGCTCGACCAGGGTTACGGCCAGCCCGGCGCCGGAGCCAAAGACGAGCGCGAGGCCAAGCTGATTCGGCTGGGTCAGTTGCAGGACGCGCTGTTGCGCGATGCGCGCTTCGTGAACTCCATCAAGCTGCACACGGGCCTCGGCGAAGCGAGCGGGCAGTGGAGCATGGCGCAGGCGATCGATCTGTTTGTAAAAGAGGGTTATCAATCGCGCTCCGTCGGCGAGGTCGAGACCAAGCGCGGCACGGGCGACCCGACGTATCTTTACTACACGCTGGGCAAGCTGGAGATCATGAAGTTGCGTGAGGACTTGAAGGCGAAGCAGGGAACGCAGTTCAAGCTACAGCAGTTTCACGATGACTTCATGCGCCAGGGGCCAGCACCGATCAAGATCATACGCAAGCAGATGTTGCACGACGATTCGCCGGTGTTATGAAGGAGAGCCGAGCTACGGCTTTTCTCAGAGTCGCGGCTATCGGCGCTGAATTATGAGTGGTTCGGTTCAAAACGGCTTGCCATTATCGGATGAGACGCGAGGAGCTTAGCTTCACGATGGAACCCATGAAAGTTCGCAAGGCAGTTTTTCCCGCAGCGGGGCTGGGCACGCGTTTTCTTCCCGCCACCAAGGCGATGCCGAAGGAGATGCTTCCGCTGGTCGACAAGCCGCTGATTCAATATGGCGTTGAAGAGGCGGTGGCAGCGGGCTGCACGGAGATCATCTTCGTCACCGGCAAAGGCAAGACGGCCATGGAAGACCACTTCGACCGGTCCGCCGACCTTGAAGCCTCGCTCGAAGCCAAAGGCAAGGCGGAGTTGCTGGAGATTGCGCGCTCGGTGTCGTCGCTCGCGACCATTGCGTACGTGCGGCAGTCCGAAGCGCTGGGGCTGGGGCACGCCGTGCTCCAGGCAAAATGGCTGGTCGGCAACGAGCCGTTCGCGGTGATTCTGGCCGACGACGTGGTGGACTCGAAGGTGTCGTGCCTCAAGCAGATGATGGAGGCGTTCGAGCAGACGCAAGCGTCAATTCTCGGTTCCGAGGTGGTGGAAGGCGCGGCGATTTCGAACTACGGCTGCTTGGATTGCACGCCGGACCCGCACGATCCGCGGCTGCTGGCGGTGCGAGACATGGTGGAGAAGCCGAAGGCGAGCGAGGCACCAAGCCAGAATGCGATTATTGGCCGCTACATTTTGACGCCACGCATATTTGAGATGATCGAAACCATCACGCCGGGCGCGGGTGGAGAGTTGCAGTTGACCGACGCGATCAGGGCGCTGCTGAAGTACGAGAAGGTTTACGGCTTCAACTACGAAGGCAAGCGCCACGACGCAGGCGACAAGCTGGGGTTCCTGAAGGCGACGGTGGAGTTTGCGCTGAAGCGCGACGACCTGGGACCACCATTTCGGGAGTGGTTGAGGCAGCAGAGGTTTTAGGGCAGTATCCAATGAGGCCAAAGAGCAGATGGACGGTGTTCCGCCCAACTCTCCATGAAGATCGCGCAGGCGTGCGAACAAGATTCGCCCTCCGACTTCTTGGATTGTCTACGTCGAGCAAGGGCCATAGCCATGGAAGTCGAATGCCAATTTCTGCTGGCACGCGACCTGCACTTTGTCAGGCTGGAAGACCACGATGCGTTGCAAGCCGATGTCATCGAAGTATGAAAGATGCTCTCCGGGCCGAAGACCGCCGCCGTTTGATATCCTTGAATTGACCCATAGGAGACGAAATGCCGACAGCAACACTGGAACAGACCGAGTACAAAGTAGCGAACATTTCGCTGGCCGACTGGGGCCGCAAGGAAATCACAATCGCCGAGCAGGAGATGCCCGGACTGATGTCGATCCGGCGCAAGTATGCCGCCGCCAAGCCATTGCAGGGCGTGCGCATCACCGGCTCGCTGCACATGACGATTCAGACCGCCGTGCTGATTGAGACGCTGGTCGAACTCGGCGCGACCGTGCGCTGGGCGAGTTGCAATATTTTCTCGACGCAAGACCACGCAGCTGCGGCGATTGCTGCGGCGGGCGTTCCCGTATTTGCGTGGAAGGGCGAGTCGCTCGAAGAGTATTGGTGGTGTACCGACCAGGCGCTGCGCCACGAAGGCGGCAAGGGGCCGCAGTTGGTCGTCGACGATGGCGGCGATGTGACGCTGCTGATTCACAAAGGTTATGAACTGGAGAAGGGTGAGCGCGAGTGGGTCGACGCGGAGGCGCACTCGGCTGAAGAAGCCGTCATCAAGGCCCTGCTGAATACGGTCCACGCCGAATCGAAGACGCGCTGGACGGAAGTCGCGAAGCAATGGCGTGGCGTTTCGGAAGAGACCACCACCGGCGTGCATCGGCTCTACAAGATGCTCGAGGCGGGCAAGCTGCTGGTGCCCGCCATCAACGTGAACGACTCCGTCACGAAGTCGAAGTTCGACAATTTATACGGTTGTCGCGAGTCGCTGGTCGACGGCATCAAGCGCGCGACCGATGTCATGGTTGCGGGCAAAGTGGCCGTCGTTTGCGGCTATGGCGACGTGGGCAAAGGTTCGGCGGCGAGCCTGCGCGGGCTGGGCGCGCGAGTCATCGTCACCGAAGTCGATCCCATCAACGCGCTGCAAGCCGCGATGGAAGGCTACGAAGTGACGACCATCGAAGAGACGCTGGGGCGTGGCGATATATACGTCAGTTGCACGGGCAATCTCGACATCATCACCTTCGAGCACATGCAGCAGATGAAGGACCAGGCGATCGTCTGCAACATCGGCCACTTCGACAACGAGATCCAGATGGCAGAACTCGACAGCGCGAAGGACGTCAAGAAGTTGAACATCAAGCCGCAAGTCGATCAGTACACGTTCGCCAATGGCAACAGCATCTTCGTGCTGGCCGAAGGCCGTCTGGTGAACTTGGGTTGCGCCACGGGGCATCCGAGCTTCGTGATGTCCAACAGCTTTGCCAACCAGACGCTGGCGCAGCTCGACCTGTGGGCGAACAAGGACAAGTACGAGGTCGGCGTTTACATTTTGCCCAAGAAGCTCGACGAAGAAGTGGCGCGCCTGCACCTGGAAAAGATCGGCGTCAAGCTGACCACGCTCTCCAAGAAGCAGGCAGACTACCTCGGCGTTCCGGTCGAAGGGCCGTATAAAGCGGACCATTACAGGTACTAGGGAACAGGGAACAGGGAAAGGCCGCCGGGTAGCCCGGCGGCCTTAGCTTTTTGCGTACAGTTGCTGCTGTCTGTTCCCTGTTCCCTGTTCACATTGTCACGCTGGAGGGATCATAGTCGTCGGCGACGATGGCTTGCACGGCGGGCGGTGAGGCGAGTGGGGAGTCTATCAGAACGACCGTGAGCACTGTGCCAGCTGCGTAAACGACTTGCGGCCCGGTGAACAGCGTGGCCGTCGTCGAGACGGGAACGGAACCAGTGGGGACGACGGCGAGGGCGTAATTAGACACCGGGACATTGATGTAACCGGTATTGGCGGTGAAGGCCACGCCAGTCGCGAGGGGCGCAGTGTTGGCGAGTTTGCCGCTTGTTGGAACGAGATAAATGTCGACAGCACCGGCGCGGTTGGCCTGGTCGATGATGCGGACAGAAATTTGGCCGCTGGGCGCGGGCATCGTCTGATCGGCGAGAATGGTTTCCTGGAGGTTGGCCGCGAAGTTGCCCACGATGGCCGTGTAGTGATGGTCGACCGCAAGAGTCTGCTTCGCGGAAACCAACGTCTGGCGTGTCCCGGCGGCATCGGCGGTCAACGTGTACGCGCCCGGCGAGAGGGGGACGTAGGACGTGATCGTCCCAAAACCGAGGTTGTACGCGACCGCGTTGCCGTTCTGGTAGATGTCGAGGCTGGGGGAGTCGGGCGAGGCGTCGATGAAGCGGATATGGGCGGTGTCCGTGGCGGTGGTCTGGATGTTTTGGCAGCCAGTCAGGCCTGCGAGCAGCAGCCCGAGCGCGGCCAACCGGACCAACCCGGCTGCTCGAGGCCTGGGTCGCCGGGGGCATCGGGAGTGCGGCCGCGAAGGCATGACTCACTCTATCCGATTCTGCCTACTTTCTCTTCGCGATGATGCTGTCCTTCACCTT
Organism: Acidobacteriota bacterium; assembly: GCA_030854435.1. Classification (GTDB taxonomy): domain Bacteria; phylum Acidobacteriota; class Terriglobia; order Terriglobales; family Acidobacteriaceae; genus Granulicella. The sequence continues at coordinate 4,387 of JALYTE010000039.1, forward strand.
CTCGTAAGCGGCGGCGGGGACAATGCCGCGGGAGACGAGTTGGTTCTTGGCGGTGTAGGGACGACCTTTGACGATGCGGTCGGCATAGGCATCGCCGATGCCGGGAAGCGCTTTGAGTTGGGCCGGCGTCGCAGTGTTGATATCGATGAGGTCTGCGTGAGCTGGTGCCGAAACTGCCGGCTTCGGTGCGGGATCAGCGGCCGGTTTTGGGGTCTGGGCGACCGCAAAGACGGTGGTCGCGGCGAATGCGAGAACGGCGAGGATGCGGCGGAATGAGTGCATGATTTGTAGGCTCCGATGGGGTGCTGTCGCTATGATTGGTAGACGACGGTTCTTGACATCTTGCCATGCCACGGACAGCAAAGTCGAACGCGAAGAGTGA
>JALYTE010000044.1 GCA_030854435.1 Acidobacteriota bacterium
CTCGACGGCGAGATGGGCGATTCGCACATGGGCTTGCAAGCGCGGCTGATGTCTCAGGCGCTGCGCAAACTCACCGGAACGGTTTCTAAATCGCGCACCTGTCTCATCTTCATCAACCAGATTCGCGAGAAGATCGGCGTGATGTTCGGCAATCCCGAAACCACGACCGGCGGTAAAGCGTTGAAGTTCTATTCGTCCGTGCGCATCGACATTCGGCGCATTGGCGCGGTGAAGGAAGGCGACGTTGTGGTCGGCTCGCGCACCAAGGTCAAGATCGTGAAGAACAAGGTCGCCGCGCCGTTCCGTGATGCCGAGTTCGACATTCTCTACGGCGAGGGCATTTCGCGCGAAGGCGATGTGCTGGACCTCGCGGTGCTACACAACATCGTGGACAAGGCGGGCGCGTGGTACAGCTACCAGGGCGAGCGCATTGGGCAGGGCCGCGAGAATGTGCGCGGATTCTTGAAGACCAATCCGGAGATGTTTGCGCGGATGGATATGGAACTGCGCAAGAAGCTGGGCATCAAGGCATCTGACGATGTTGCGATTCCGGCTGCTCCCGAGAACGGCGCGGAGAAGGCGCAGGAAGCTGTGAAGGCGAAGCGGTAATTGGGATTGATTCGCTCCCCATTCAGGCGGCGAACGCATATCGGCTAAAATAGCTTCAGGCATGGAGAGTTGGCAGAGCCCGGTTGAATGCACCTGACTCGAAATCAGACATAGGCGCAAGTCTATCGGGGGTTCGAATCCCTCACTCTCCGCCACCTACTTGTTTTGAGGCTTCCAATAATATCCAAAGAACCAAATAAAACCCCAGTGAAAACTGGGGTTTTCGTCTATTCTCAGCAGATCTGGATGAAGATGCGCACCAGCACGTCGTCCCCTTTGGCAAGACAGACCATTGAGCTGTTGGAGATCTTGCGGTAGTAGCTGGGCACGAGATATCCAGTAACCTCTCGGCGGGTGAATGATCTAACCTGCCTATACAGCCATGGAGGCTGAGGCCGAATGAGAACAAACTGGATCCTCGACACATTTAGGTACATGTTTGGCGGAGGCGGTTGGACTACGATCGTCTTCGATCTGCTTCTGTTGGCCGGCATAGGGATCGGCGTATGGCTCTATAGCCGCTTACCCCAACAGCGCACTGTGCTTCACGTGTGGACGTGGCTTACACGGCTGGTCATAGGCGCGATGTGGTGGCAGCAGGTCATCTGGAAGGTGCCTCCGAACTTCGCCGGTCTACGCTTCTGGACGGACCAGATGGTGCAGTTCTCCTCAACGGACCTACAGCGGTCTTTTGTCCAGAATGTCGTGCTGATGCACTTCGGCTTCTTCGCGCCGCAGGTGTTCCTGGTTGAGGCCATTATCAGCGTGGCACTTTTGCTTGGTTTGTGGTCGAGGTTGGGGTCGATCCTGGGCGCGGCGATGGCGCTCAACCTCTCGCAGGGTCTGTACCGTTCGCCGGGAGAGTGGCCTTGGCAGTACGTTTTCCTGATCATCGTGATGGTGCAGTTTTCGCTGGTCCCGCCGGGTCGTAGCTTGGGGCTCGATGTCCTGCTTGCCGAGCGCGACAAAGGCGGGTCGGGGCCAATCTCCCGTCTGCTACGATGGGTTCGTTGAACACGCGGTCCAACCGTCCCCGGAGATAAAGCCTTGCGAGATCGGAATGCCCAGCCAGCGCAGCTCCTTGCCTACAGTTCAAACAGGCTACTGTTTGCACTCGGCGTGGCATCCCTCGCGCTGGTCGTTCTTGCTGGCTGCAACACCAAGCCTGCAACCGAGAACAAGCTGCGCATCAGCATGATTCCCACCACGGACCCGGGCAAGGCCCTGCGCAACAACCAACCGCTGCTGGCCTACTGGCAGAAACAAACCGGTCTGACGCCGGATTTGACCATCCCGACCAGTTACGCGGCGGTGGTTGAGGCCCTGGCCAACGACAAGGTGGACATCGCCTACCTGGGTGGGTTCACCTACGTTCAGGCGTCGGCGCGCGCGGGCGTCAAGCCTCTGGTACAGCGCACCATCGACCAGCAGTTTCACTCCGTCTTCATCACACAGACCAACTCGAAGATCCACTCGCTCTCCGACCTGCACGGCCACTTCGTCTTTGGCGACGTCAACTCAACCTCCGGCCACCTGATGCCGTTGTATTACATGCAGCAGGAGAAGGTCGACCCAGAGGTGATCAAAAACGCGAGCTACAGCGGCGCGCACGACGCCACTGCGCTCGCCGTAGCCAACGGCAAGGCCGAAGCCGGCTCCATGGATGAGCAGGTGTACAAGAAGATGACCGCCAACGGTCAACTGAAGCCGGACGTCGTTCGGGTCTTCTACACCACTCCGCCATTCTTCGACTACGTGTGGGTGTCCAACAAGAACCTCGATCCCAAAGTCGCCGACTCCTTCGCCAAGGCGATGAAGGGCCTCAGCGCGGACAATCCGGACCAGAAGGCGCTGCTCGACCTGCTGAACTCCAAGGGATATGTGAACGCGAACGATGCGGACTATGCAAAGCTGCGGGATGCAGCGATGAGCGCGGGACTGTTGCATTGATCTATAGCCTCAACGGAGTCGGCCGAAGCTTCGGAGACGGGGACCGGCCTTCTATCGCGCTGAGGAATATCACGCTCGATATTCCTCAAGGGGACCACGTCGTACTGCTTGGCCCGTCCGGCGCGGGCAAGACGACCCTCTTTCGTCTGCTGAACGCAAGCATCTTCCCATCCGCAGGCCAGTTGCTTTATCGCACGACGGACGTCTCCTCGATGGGTCAGGCCGATCTGCGTGGGATGCGCCGAAAGATCGGCTGCATCTACCAGCAGCACTATCTGGTTCCGGGCATGTCGGCTTTGATGAATACGCTGAGCGGCGCGCTGGGGCGCTGGGGGATCGCCGACACCGTGCGAAACCTGGTCAGCCCGCGGGCAGCGGAGGTCGAGCGCGCCGAGCATTGCTTAGAGGCTGTCGGCCTCCAAGAAAAGCGGCGATGCGCTTGCGATCAACTCTCCGGCGGCCAGCAGCAGCGCCTGGCCATTGCACGTACACTCATGCAGGAGCCGGAGGTGATCCTGGCCGACGAGCCGGTAGCTTCGCTCGATCCTGTGCTTTCGGATGAGATCCTCGACCTGCTTGCGCGGCTTGCGAACGACGGGCACCTGACCCTGCTGATCTCGCTCCACCAAGTGGAACTTGCCCGTCGTCACTCGAAGCGGGTTGTCGGTTTGCGCAACGGCGAAGTCTCCTTCGACATTCCTACCTCCGATCTCGAAGACGAATCGCTCACACACCTGTATCACCGCTCGCGCGAGCCGTCCGAGCCATACGAGCAAGCTGCGCCCCGTCCGACGTTCGATACTGCAGGAGGTCACGATGGCGCCGACGCTCGCCCGAAGCGCGCCTGCCTTCGTTGAACCGCGCCTCGGCGCACTCGACCGGTGGAGATTTCCGCTGGGGCTTATGGTCGTTGTGGTGTTGGCCGGTTGGAACGCCCACGTCGATCTGCGTCTGTTGGTCTCGCATCAAACCTGGGCCTCGATCACCGACCTTCTGGTGCGGCTCTTTCCTCCAGACCTCTCCTTCGATTTTCTGAAGATAGCTCTTCACGCCACGTTGACGACGGCGGCGACCGCCGTAGTGGCGACCGTCATCTCGGCGTCGCTCGCGATTCCGCTGGGCGTTCTGGCCAGCGGACGTCTGTGGAGAACCGGCATTGCGGAGGACCAGGGCGGTCATTCTATTTTGAAGACGTTGAGCTGGCTGACACTGCACGGCATGGGAGTCATCCGCTCCGTTCCCGATCTGGTCTGGGCCCTGCTCTTCGTCGCGGGGCTGGGGCTCGGTCCGCTGCCCGGTACGCTTGCGCTTGCTATCTCGTACACGGCGCTGCTCGGCCGCGTCTATGCGGACATCTTCGACGAGGCGTCTGTCAAGCCGCTCGAAGCGCTGCGTGGGCTGGGTGCGACCCGCCTGCAGGTGCTGCTCTTCGGCATTCTGCCGCAGAGCCGCGCGATGCTCACCTCTTACACGCTGTACTCCTTCGAGTGCTGCGTGCGTTCGGCGGCGGTGTTGGGCTTCGTCGGAGCAGGCGGCCTGGGTTACGAGATCAGCCTGTCGACACGGCTCTTCGAGTTCTCCCAGGTGCTCACTCTTATGGGCTGCTTCGTGTTGCTGCTCTTTCTCGTCGACCTGCTGAGCCGCGCGGTGCGGGCGCGAATCGTCACCCGCCCCGAAGCGGGAGACGCAGGCGGCGTTTTCAACGGGCGTCTTCGCCGCCGTTTTCTCATCGGCGCTTCACTGCTCGCAGCGCTCTTTGCCTCGCTGCCTGTCGCTGGAATACGTTGGGCCAACTTCACTCAGAGCGATACACTCCACAACCTGCTGCGCTTTGCCCGCTTACTCTTCAGGCCGGAGTGGTCGCCTGCGTTTCTGCGCGAGGTAGGCCTGCTTGCTCTGCAAACTATCAGTATCTCGATCCTTGGGACGGTGACCGGCGCGATGCTTGGGCTGATGCTGGCCTTTCCCGCAACCCGTCTCCGAGGCGCGCGGCATGAGTCCCTCGAGCGATCCTGGCTGGTCAGGCTGCGGGGTGAAGTGACTTTCTGGCTGGCGCGCATGGTCTCGAACCTGCTGCGCGCGACACCCGAACTGGTCTGGGTTCTGATCTGTGTGATCGCTGTGGGCTTTGGCCCGTTCGCTGGCTCGATCGCATTGGGTCTGCACACCGGCGGCGTGCTCGGCAAGCTCTTCGCGGAGACCATGGAGGAGAGCCCGCAGGAGCAGGTGGAAGCGATGCTGGCCTTTGGAGCCACTCCGTTCCAGTGCCTCTTCTGGGCCCTGCTGCCGCAGTCCTGGCCGATGATGCGCCGCTATATCCTGCTGCGCTGGGACATGAATCTTCGCGCGGCTACGATACTCGGCCTCGTCGGCGGCGGCGGCCTCGGTCAGGCGCTCTACAACGATGTACAGTTAGGGGACTATAGCAAAGTTTCGACGCTGATCGCCGCGGTCATCGTGCTCGTGGTTGGATCGGACTGGCTGAGCCAGCCCAGCGCCCGCATGCAGATGCAAACGTAATACGGTGGGCCAAGGCGCATCACGATTCGAAGTCAACCATCGAAAGGAAAGTGGGGCAAGACATGGCAACGGAGACTCTCGCGGTAGAAGAGCAATTCGCGCTCGGCCTGGGGCTAACCAACGAGTGCAATCTCGCCTGCTCGTTCTGCTACCGGGACCCGGCGCGCCTGGACCGTATCTCGCTCGGCGAGGTGCAGCAGATTCTCGCCGCGCTTCCCGTGAAGTCGGTCAACCTGGGCACGGGAGAGAACGGCATGCATCCTGACTTCCACCCCATTATCGGATGGCTCAAGGACCAGCCGCTGCGCATGACGATGACCTCGAACGGCCACAGCGTGGAGCTGCTGACGGATGAAGAGCTCGGCTTCTTCAGCGACATCGAGTTTTCGCTCGACTACGACAACCGCGCCCAGCAGGACGGCCAACGTGGCGCTGGCAACTGGGAGCTGATCCATCGCCAGGCGGCCCGCTGCCACAAGGCCGGAGTGCCGGTCACGATCATCGCCGTCATGATGAAGTCAAACTACAAGAACCTGGCAAACGTGGCCCGCATCGCCCGCCGTTACGATGCGCCGCTGCGGATCAACGTGTATCAATCCGTTCGCACCGACATCTACGCGCTCAGCTACAAGGAGTATTGGGAGGGCTTCAAACTCCTGCTTGAAGAGACCGACCTGATCAGCACGGGTGAGCCGCTGATTCGTGCGATGGCCGGACTTCCAGCGCGCAAGGGCGGATGCGGATGCGGCACCGTGCGGGTCACGCCGCGAGCGACCGTGCAGCCCTGCGTCTACTGGCCCGGCGAAGGCGATCCGCTGAGCCTGCTGCTCGACCAGGGGCCGGCGGTGACCGAGACCCAGCCCTTCCAGGACGCGCGTTCGCTGCCTGTTGCCTGCCAGACCTGTGTGCACGTCGACGCGTGCCACGGTGGATGCGCTGGCCGTAGACGGCTGCACCATGAGCTGGCCAAGCCCGACTTCTACTGCCCGATCGTGCGCGGCGAGACCAAGCCGCTGACCGTGACCCTGGCGCCGCACCGCGACATGCCCAAGAGCGAGAGCGCGTGTACCACCATCGTGATCGCGCGCGAGGCCCACACAGCGGATCTGGGATTGGATTTAGGAGGATTGAATTGATGAGTCAGACCCTGACAGCAAACATGCCCGTGAAGCTGACCGCACAGGTAAAAGCTGGCGGATGCGCCAGCAAGATCAGCCCTGAGGTTCTCGATCGCGTGCTCTCGCAGCTTCCCAAGCAGACCAACCCAAACGTCCTGGTCGGATTCGAGACGGCCGACGACGCCGGCATCTACAAGCTGACCGACAATCTCGCACTGGTGCAGACCGTCGATTTCTTTACGCCGATGGTCGACGATCCCTATACCTACGGCCAGATTGCGGCCACCAATGCGCTGAGCGACGTGTATGCAATGGGCGGAATCCCAATCAGCGCAGTTGCGATTCTCGGCTACCCGGAGGACGGCGATCTCGATACGCTGGGCGCGATCATGGCCGGCGGCCTTTCCAAGATGGTGGAGGCAGGCTGCGCCGTGATCGGTGGCCATAGCGTAAAGGACGCGGAGATGAAGTTCGGCTACGCTGTCACCGGCACCATCCATCCGGACCGCGTACTGAAGAACAAAGGCGCCCAGGTCGGCGATGTTCTCTTTCTCACCAAGGCCATTGGAACGGGCGTGATCACCACTGCGATCAAGCGCGGCCTCGCGCGGCAGGAATGGATCGAATCCGCGACCAAGAGCATGACGACGCTGAACAAGAACGCCGCGATCGCCATCACCGAGGCCGGACTCCGCGTGAACGCGATGACAGACGTGACCGGCTTCGGACTGGCCGGCCACGCGCGCGAGATGGCGCTCGCCAGCGGAATCGCAATCGAATTTGCCATCAACGACATCCCCCTGCTTCACGGCGCGATCGAGTGTGTCCAAGCCAAGGCGATTCCCGGCGGTCTCGTCACGAACCGCGAGTTTGCCGAGTGTGTTGTCGACACCGACATGCCGGTCGAAGTATCCCCTGAGCGCCTGACAATCTTCTATGATCCCCAGACGGCGGGTGGCCTCCTGATCTCAATCGACCCTAGCGACGCCGAGCAGCTCGAACAACTCACCCGCGTCGCGGGAACGCCGGCCATCCGCATAGGAAGAGTAGTGGAGCGCGGGGAAGGCAAGCCCATCCGATTCGTCTAGTCAAGCCTTCGACGCCACAATCGTCCATACACCTGCAGTCTGTTCCTTATGCGAAACAATCAGGTCTTGCGCTTCCAGCTGGGTACAAACCCAGTCAAGGCTGAGCCGCAGCTTGCGGTAGGAACTCTTGCGCAGTTCCCATCGCTCCCCCTGCCGCACATAGATAAGATCGTTCACGACGACTGTCTCCGGCTCATACTCCAGAACGCAGGTCATAATGCGTTCGCTGTCGCTGCGAATCGGGATGAAGCGATCAAGACCCTGAAGCTCTTCGGAAAGGTCCCGGAAACCAAGCAAGAATTTGCCGCCGGACACCAGCATCGCGCTTACCTGCCGGAACAAAGTCGTCACGCAATCCCTGCTGGGCAAATGGGGAATGATGTCTCCAACGCAGATGGCAGCGTCAACCTGAGCAGGCAGCATGGAACAGGTCGCAAGGGCGCAAAGGTCATGCAGAACGGGGCGGATGGGAAGGCTCTTCGCGCGCTGCCGGAGTTCCTCCAGGAGCTGTGCATTCGCATCGATAGCCGTAACGGAGAAACCGAGTTCGGCAAGCGCAATGGACTGCGACCCGGGACCGCAGCCAAGGTCAACCGCCTCTCTCGTTGCCGCCGGGACAATGTCGGCTCGCTTGAGCAAACCGTGCTGATGCGCAACCTTATCGGTATACGGGCCAGACATCCAGGTGTAATGGTCCGCGAGAAAGTTTTCATAGTGCTCGATAGCGCTAAGCATCGGTGCAGCCATGCCTCTGTGATCTCCGTTCCAGCCCTGGTGGCGCATTGGGACCCGACATGTTCGAAACAACCAGTAGGAATCCTTACGAGTTTAGCCCAGAACGTAAGACAAGGCGGGGTCGTTAGTGCTAAGCTCCGCATGAAAGCAATTCAGACCAACCAACGTGCGGCGGGGTACATTTGGGGGACTCGGTCTCTCATTGATACACATGTGTAACATTGAGAGTTAAATTGCGATGGGAATCCCTCACTCCCGCCACAATTTCATTACACACATCGATGGCTTCATGGAGTTGACGCGCGAGCTGCGGGAACGGATCGAGGCGCGCGCGCGCGCAGCCGGGTTCGATCTCGCGGGCGTGGCGAGCGTGCCCGAATCCGATGGCCTCGCTGCGGAGGTCGCGCGGCAACGATTCGAGGAATGGATTGCGACTGGCCGCTCCGGCGAGATGGAATGGTTGAAGCGCACGGATGACGCCGGCAAAATGTTGCGCGGCGACTTGCGGCGAGCGATGCCGTGGGCGCGCTCGGTGCTGGTTTGCGCTCTGAACTATAACGCCGACGCGCCGTTGTCGATCGATCCGGCGGACGGCAACGCGGGATGGATTGCGCGCTATGCCTGGAGTGGTGACAAGAGCGGCGGCGAAGGCGGCCAGGGCGCGGATTATCACGATGTGCTTCTGGTTAAACTTCGCAAGATTGAAGCGGAGTTGAAACAACAGTTTGGCGACACTTGCCAGACGCGCTGCTACGTCGATACGGGGCCGATTGTCGAGCGCGGCTATGCGGAGCGTGCTGGTATCGGGTGGATTGGCAAGAATACCTGCGTTCTCAACCAGGATATAGGGTCGTGGCTGCTGCTCGGCGTGATCGTGATGTCGCTCCCGTTGGGTGACGAAGCGACGATACTCCCGGCAGCCGATCGCTGCGGCTCGTGTACGCGGTGCATCGATGCGTGCCCGACCGATGCGCTGATTGCGCCGCGACAGATGGACGCTTCGCGTTGCATTTCGTATCTCACGATCGAGAAGAAGGGGAATATCGCGGAGGAGTTGCGCGCGAAGATAGGGCGGCAGGTCTTCGGGTGCGATATCTGCCAGGATGTTTGTCCATGGAACGACCGCGCGCCGATTGCGCTTGAGGATTCTCTCGGGCTTCGCGGCGAGTTGGTCAATCCTGCGTTGGAGTGGCTTGCGGGTATGGATGCAGCCGAGTTCAAGCGCCGGTTTCGCGGGTCGCCGCTGGAACGCACGGGGCGAAAACGCCTGGTGCGCAATGTGGCGATTGCGATGGGCAACAGCGGCGAACGGGAGTTTCTGCCGCGTCTGCTGGAGTGGTCGGAGTCGGACGATGCGGTGCTGGCAGAGGCCGCGGAATGGGCGACTCAGAGGTTGAGCGAGAGACTCGAAAGCTCACGTTCTGTTGAGGGATGAGGCTGAGGGTTTGCTGTCTTGTGGTTGCCAGTAGACTGTTGGCATGGCCGACGAGCAGACGCGATTGCAACAGGGACCCGCTCCCGAAGCGGGCGATGAGCGTGTGAGTCCGTCGCTCGCGGCGGGGTACGCCGTGCGCGTGGAGGACGGCGCGACCTGGGCGCAGGTGGTCGCATTGGGCCGTTATATGGCGAAAACCGAAGTGCATACTTATGCATTCAGTGTCGCGGCGCAGGTGATTCTTTCGCTGTTTCCGTTCATCGTTTTGCTGCTCACGCTTTCGGAAAAGGTCTTTCATTCGGGAAGGATGGCGGACGTTGTCGGCGACATGATGGGCAACTTTCTGCCCAACCATCAGGACTTCGTTATGCGCAATATGAAGGCGCTGGCACATGCTCATGCGGGCACAAAAGTATTTTCGCTGGTCATGCTGTTGATTACGACGACCGGCGTTTTTCTGCCGCTGGAAGTCGCGCTGAACAGCGTTTGGGGCGTCAAGAAAAATCGCTCTTACCTTGGAAATCAAATTGTGTCGATTGGGCTGGCGGTAAGTGTCGGCCTATTGGCGATGGCGTCGGTTGCGTTGACTGCCGCACAGCGAACGGTGCTGGGATGGATGTTCTTCGGGCATACCGATAACTTCGTCTTCAACTTCTTGGGCCATGCGTTTCTACAGATATGCGCGCTGGCGGCGAGCATTGGATTGTTCTTTCTCATCTATTGGGCGTTGCCGAATCGCAAGATACCGTTTCGCGCGGTGCTGCCGACGGCCATCGTGATGGGTGTGCTCTGGACGGCGGCGAAGTATGTGTATATTTTTGCGCTGCCGCACCTTGATTTTCACTCTGTGTATGGGGCCTTTGATGTGTCGGTCAGCTTGATGATGTGGGCGTTTATATCCGGGCTGCTGCTGCTGGCGGGAGCTTACGTTTCGGCGACGCGGCAGGCGTTGAGAGAGGCCCGGCAAGCGGATCTGCGCGCGGAATAGGCTACTTCGCCGTGAAGGCTTTGATGGCGATGTCGTTGGGGCACCTACCGGCGGGAAGCATGGTGACAAGTTCGGGGCCGGTGCGACCCTGGGTGCGGATGATGGCGACGTCTCCGGTGCCGGAGTTCGCGACCAGCAGCAGATGTTCGTCGGGATCGAGCGCGATGGCGTCCGGAGCGGCACCCGTGCGCACACCGGCGATGAGTTTGCCGTCGTCAATGCTGTAGAGGCTGACGGAATCAGCGCCGAAGTTTGTGACCCAAAGGCTGCCGTTGTCGCGGCTGACGATGGCGCGCGACGGCTTCGATCCGATGATGTACGTGCCGCCGACTTCGTTGGTCGCGGTGGAAATTTCGGAGATGCTGTCGGAGCCGAAGTTGGTGACGAAAATTTCTCCGCCGTCAGGTTTGAGCGCGAGGTGGGTCGGTGTGGCCCCGACGTCGAGCAGCGCCAGCAGATGGTCGTGCAACAGTGCGGAGTCCTGCTTGCCGCGCCACGAGTTGGGCGCGGCCGCCAACCAGATTGCCATGACCTGGTGCGAGCCGGAGCAGGCGATAAAAGCCTTCGAGGAGTCGGGCAGAATGACAGCGTCGGTCGCGCCCGCGCAGCCGGGATACGCATTGCGCAACGTGAGCGGCTGGGTTTTGGAGTCGGAGACGGAGTAGACCGAGACGCTGCCGTTGCCGCGGTTGGTGACGACGAGCGAACGCATGTCGGGCGCAATGCGGGCGAGGCCAGGCTGCTCGCCGGTGGCGGCGACTGCGATTTCGAGGTGACGGTCGAGGTCGAGCACACTGACAGTATTGGAACCGGAGTTGGCGACGTAAGCCCGTTTGCCATCGGCGGAGACGTCGATAGAATACGGCGTGCGATGGACGCCGATGGTGGCGACGACTTTGTTCTGCGTCACATCGATCACCGAGACGGAATCGCCGCCGGTGTTGACGGCGTAGATCTCATTGCGGACAGGATTGGCGGCCATTCCGGTGGGGTCGTTGCCGACCTGTAGAATGCGGTCCTGGCGCAGATAGACGAGGTCGAGTACGGCGACGGTGTTGGTCGCGCCGTCGCTGATGTAGGCGTATTCGCGGTAGTCGGCGGCGTACTTTGGGAATTGGTTGCGATGACAACTGGCGAGACCCAGCGACAGAGTGGCGATGAGGCAAGCGATAGCGCGATTTGTGCAACGGCTGCGGAGGATAAAGACACCTTGTCGAAGTTTAGTGGTCGGGAATGCTGGACATACTGACAAATTCAGCAAGTCGCGCAACTTTGCGTTGGAGCAAGTGTCAAGCAGAAGGACTCAGGCGGCCATCATGCAGCAGCCGGGTCGGCAGAAGGACTCCTCGGAACAACGAGGCGACCGGAAGATCGGCGCCTCGTTGCTTTTTTGTTCAGGAGTGTTTTTCGCGGACCCAGCGCACGGCAATCCATAGCGCAAAGCCGAATTGCAGTCCCCACACGACCGCATACGCGACATGCACATAAGCCATGGGATGGAGACGCGCGAAGTTTTCAATATTCATTGGTATGCCCCTGTCCTAAGAAATCCAGCGAATGCGCCGCCGCTGTGCGTTGTCTGCGGCGTTCGAGTGCGTATCGGAAGTAGAGCAGAAAAGCTGTCCACATGGCCCAACCGGCGAGGTTCCAGAAGACGGCCGGGTACATGCTGGGGGCGAGCGAACCGTTGCCACCGAAGACAGGAGACGGGTGCTGCGTGCGCCACCAGCGTATGGACATGAACGTAATGGGAACGTCCACCGCCGCAAATATTGAGATCACCGCTGCGAGCGTGTGGGATTGCCCAGAAGACGACAAGCGCCGCACCAGCACGTAACTGACATAGAGCATCCAGAGCAGGAGATAAGTGGTGAGGCGCTCATCCCACGTCCACCAGATGCCCCAAACCGGACGTGCCCACAACATGCCGGTGAGGAGGCCGATGCTGGTCAGAAGGATGGTGATCTCGGCGGAGGCAATGGCGAGCGCGTCGGCGGCTAGCGCGCGGGCAGGATTGCGTTCGCGCCAGAACAGATAGCCCAGCGACGCGATGAGATTGATGTAAGGCGGGACCAGCGCGAGCGAAGCGTTCGTGACGTGGTAGTAGAAGATGCGCTGGATGTCGCCCATCGTGGCTTCGGTCGGCGCAATGAAGATGGCCTCCCGGTAGCCGACGGCCAGGACGGCGAATGTGCCGAGCAGCCACAGAGGCAATAGGAATTTTACGATAGAAGATTTGTGATTCTCGTTGGCTTGCACAGTGGCTCCAATTTATCGGATGACGGGCTAATCTTCGCGGAGGAGGAAGTCGAATAATAGCACGCAGAGTGT
>JALYTE010000060.1 GCA_030854435.1 Acidobacteriota bacterium
CATTAGAGACATCGACTTTGAACACGTTCTCTGCATCGGACTCTATCCCAAAAAGGCTTACGCTTGGCTCATTCCGAAAAATGAAATTTGGCTCAATAACGCCGTTCGTAAAGACCGACCAGGAATAAAACCCCAGCACAAGGGTGCGGATGCGTGGATCACCGTTGATCCAACAAGCGTTCCAGCATGGGTAGCGCCTTATGGTGGAACGATTGAGGACATGATAAAAGTGGCTAAAATCAAGTTATGAGTTGCCGGTTGATCCGCAGCCAGTGATTGTCAGGTTGCGTGCGGAGAGGTAAGAGGCGATAGGGGCAGCGCGGCCTTCGGCGTCCGCCAGAGCGACGTAGCCGTCCGGGCGCACCAGGTAGACGGCGTTGCGGCGAAGGCCGGCTCGCTGCATCTCCGGTCGCCAGAGGAAGACGTGGAGCGGAAGGCTCCGTTGGGTGCAGAGGGTGCGCAATTCGGGCCGGGCTTCGCCGTAAACGTGCGCTTGCCAGTCGAGCGAAGCGAGCGGCGCGAAGTTGTCTTTGCCGCCGTCCAGCTTTGTCCAGGGCAAACGGTCTCCGCCGCGCAGTGAGCCTGCGCTTCCCTCGCTCAAGCTGCTGCCCCGATAGTTCACGTTGGTCTGCGAGATGGTGCGGTAGAGCAGGCGTCGCATCGGGAGAAACGAAAACATCAGCGGGACCACGACCGGCGCAATGTGAAGACGAATCAGCCGCGCCAATGCGCTGTTGCTGGTCACGCCGGTGAAGGCCCGGTCGGTGGTCGCGACCAGGCGGCGGGCGAAGGCGATGCGTTCCGGCTCGTAGCTATCGAGGAGCGACTCGGTGGCGCTGCCGTTGACGACCGCCGCGAGTTTCCAGGCCAGATTTACGGCGTCGCCGATGCCGGTGTTCATGCCCTGGCCGCCGACCGGGCTGTGGATGTGGGCGGCGTCCCCGAGCAGGAAGGCGCGGCCTTGGCGAAAGCGGTCGGCCACGCGATGATGCACGCGGTAGGTCGAAAACCAGTTCACCTTCTTGACGTCGATGCGCAGTTGCTGAATCACCTTCCGGCCTACGTCGTCCCACGAAAGTTGCTCGCGTTTCTGTTCGGAGCCTTCGTGGACCGTCCCGATCAGGCGCGCGCGGCCTTCGCCTTGCATGGGAAATACCGCCAGAAATTCGTTTCGCTCCAATGCAATTTGTAAACCGTCGTTCATGGCCGGTCCTTCGGCCTCGACATCCGCGACGTAGAAGACATGCTCGTAGGTGCCGCCGGGGAAGCCGATGCCGAGCGTTTCGCGGACGACGGAACGCGCCCCATCGCATCCGGCGATGTAGGAGGCGGTGCAGGTTTCTTCGGTCCCATCGTGTTTGCGGATGCGCGCGGCGATTCCGTCCACCGTGCTTTCAAAGCTCGCCAGTTCGGTGGCGCGCTCGACCTCGACGCCGGCCTTTGCTAAATACTCGACCAGCAGTTTTTCGTGCTCGTCCTGCGGGAAGATGAGAGGGTAGTGGAACGGGCTGACCTCCGCGCCCATGCCTGCGAAGTCGATGTGCGCGGCGTGTTTTCCGGCGGCCCGAAGGTCGGCGCCGGTGGCCCAGCGACCGCGCGCGACGACCTCCTCGGCGAGGCCGAGCTGCGCGTAGAACTCAAGCGTCCGCGACTGTACTGCCAGCGCGCGCGATGTCGTGCCGGCTTCGGCGGCCTTATCGACGATTCTTATCCGAACGCCGCGACGCGCGAGCCACAGAGCTAGAACGAGTCCGGTGGGACCGGCACCGACGATCAGGACGTGGGCGTCTTTCTGCTTCGCTGCACTTTCAGTCGCTGCGGCCGTCATCAGTCGACCTCATTCTCGTCCAGAGTAGCTTCAGCGCCAACGTCCGTTACTTGGTGGCCTGTGCCGACTTCTTCGCCGGATGCAGAGCGGCGTAGGCCCGCAGGGTCGTCGCCTCGGGAGTCGCTCGGCCCCCAACGAGCGTGATCAGTTGCGTCTTCTCCATTGCAATGTTGTCGTTGATGGCCAGCAGGATCCCACTTCCGCCCGGCGAGGCGACGACCATCACGCCATCGATGCCGCTTGTTTTGCTGCTCTGTCCGATCACGGCGTCGCCCAACCCGCCCCGACTGACGATCCCTGCGCTGGGGCTGTTGCTGGTGCCTCCGATCGTGCCCTCATGGAATGCTCCGATCAGTTCAGTTTGCTCCGACATTGAAGGTGCGATGACGCTGATCAAAGCAAACAGTGAAAACTCCGGCGCACCTTTTGGAACGACCTGGTCGAAGGTCAACAGCACGGCACCATTCTTGTAAGTCTTGGTGTGCGCGGCCGCTTGCACCACATGCCCCAACACCACCGATCCCTGGGCAATGACGACGCCATCGGGCAAAGTCGCCGGCTTGCGCAGAGTCAAACTCACCGCGTCTCCGGGCTTGGCGTTACGGCTGTTGATGTTGCCCCGCAACTCGCCTTGAAAAACACCTGCGGGCAAGCCGTGACGGGTGAGGATTGCCGCCTCGCGCTCGGCGCGTGCGAGGCCGGTCAATTCATCGATGGCGTCCTGTTCGGCCTGGGTCTGGGCCTGGTGTGTAATCACGCCGGGGTTGGTCTGCTGCGCGTGCGCGGCTCCGAGGGCGGTAACCATACCGGCCAAGAGAATAGCGGCGGGAAAAGTGGGCACCTTAAAAGAGGATGGCATGATTTGCAGTATACCGCCGCCCTCAAACGGTTCCAGAGCAAACCTGTAAGGGCGTCACTGCGGTAAACTTATAGTGACGCTCTTTTCGCGGCTTTTCCGCGCACAGAAACCGCCCACATACCGTCGCTACCTTCAGCAACCAGACAAGGAAACCCCTCCGAAGTGAGTACCCCGATTACCGCCCAAGCCATTCGCAACATCGCCATCATCGCCCACGTCGACCACGGCAAGACCACGCTGGTGGATGCCATGCTGCGCCAGTCCGGCACGTTTCGCGCCAACGAGGCCGTCGCCGAGCGCGTCATGGACTCCAACGACCTCGAACGCGAGCGCGGGATTACGATCCTCGCCAAAAATACCGCCATTCAGTATCACGACTCGAAGATCAATATTGTAGACACGCCCGGACATGCCGACTTCGGCGGCGAAGTGGAGCGGGCATTAAAAATGGTCGACGGCGTTGTGCTGCTGGTCGACGCGTCCGAAGGCCCGCTGCCGCAGACGCGCTATGTGCTTTCAAAGGCGCTTGAGGCGAAGTTGACGCCGATTCTGGTCATCAACAAAATCGACCGTCCCGACGCGCGGCCGCAGGAAGTGCTCAACGAGGTCTACGACCTCTTCATCGACCTCGACGCGGACGAGGCGGTGCTGGAGTTTCCGGTGATCTATACCAACGGCAAGGCAGGCACCGCGACCATGGACCTCGCGGTTCCGGGGACCGATTTGCAGCCGCTGTTCGAGCTGATCTTCAAGACGATTCCGCCGGCTACGGGAACGGTCGACGGCCCGCTGCAGGTGCTGGTCACGAACCTCGACTACTCCGATTATCTGGGGCGGTTGGCGATTGCGCGCGTGTTCAATGGCACGCTGCGGATTGGTCAGGAAGTGAACCTGTCGCGCGTCGATGGCTCGCTGCAAGTGGTGAAGGTGACCAAGCTGTTCACCTTCAATGGTCTCAAGCGCACGGACACGACCGAGACCGAAGTTGGCGACATCATTGCCGTCGCGGGCATTCCAGGCATCACCATCGGCGAGAGCTTCTGCGATCTCGAAGACCCCAAGCCGCTGCCGCTGATTACCATCGACGAACCGACCATTGCGATCGTGTTCTCGGTCAACAACGGCCCGTTTGCGGGGCGCGAAGGCAAGCTGGTGACCTCGCGCAACATTAAAGAACGACTCGAAAAAGAGCTGCTGACCAACGTCTCGATTCGCGTCGAAGATACGGGCACGCCGGACAACTTCAAGGTGTTGGGACGCGGCGAACTCCAACTCTCCGTGCTGATTGAGATGATGCGGCGCGAAGGCTTCGAGATGATGGTTTCTCGGCCGATGATCGTGACCAAACGTCTCGACGGCGAGTTGATGGAGCCTTCCGAACTGCTTTCGATCGATGTACCAGAAAGTTTTGTGGGTACGGTGATCGAACGGCTGGGACCGAGAAAAGGCGAGATGTCGAAGATGGCCAACCACGGGTCTGGACGCGTAAGGATGGAGTTCAAAGTGCCGTCGCGCGGGCTGATTGGGTTGCGCAACGAGATGCTGACCGAGACGCGCGGGACCATCGTGATGAACTCGATTGCGGGGCCGTACATTCCTTACACGGGCGAGATTCCGCAGAGGCCTTCGGGGGCGCTGATCTCCGACCGCCAGGGCATGACGACGCTGTACGCGCTGGACAGCATTCAGGAGCGCGGCGTGCTGTTTCTGGGTGATGGCGTTGAGGTTTACGAAGGCATGGTGATCGGCGAGAACTCGCGCGACAACGACCTCGACGTGAACTGCGTGCGCGAAAAGAAGCTGACCAACATGCGCGCTTCGGGTTCGGACGACGCGGTGCGCCTCGTCCCCTTCAAGATGCTGACGCTGGAGCAGTCGATCGAGTTTATCGCGGACGATGAGCTGGTCGAGGTCACTCCGAAGAGCCTAAGGATGCGCAAGAAGATTTTGCAGGCGAATCGGCGGCCTAAGAAGGGCCAGACGGCGGAGTAGCGAGGTTTCGATCAGCGGGTCGCGGCTTGGGTGGGTGGGCCAGTACGCTTGAGCCACGCGGCAAGATAGTCGAGGAATTCTTTAGACACTTCGCCCGAGACCATGACGTCGGTCCCCTTGGGTTCGCCGGCCACGGGCATGTAGATATGGCTAAGGCCGTCGAACTCGTGCGCGTCGCTGCCGGGCGCTGTTGCGGCGGCCTTGAGCAAATCGAAATCGGCATGGGTCGAGTTCATGTCCTTGGTGCCGCGCGTGACCAGTGTGGGAACGGACAGGGTATGCATTGTGGCGACGGGGTCGCGGCGCAGCCAGTCGCGCCAGTACGAGGTCGGCAACGCGACGCCGAGGCCGATGCGACGGTCTGCGGGCGTGGCCGGGTCCTTCGCCTGCACCCACACATCGGCCCAGAGTTTCACTATCTGATCGATCTGCTCTGGGGTGGCGCCCTGGGCTTTGCCGAGCGTTCGAATCTGTTCAGTGATGACCTGATCGATGGGCCGGGCGACGCCTGAGAGCAGCGCCATGCCGCGCACCGAATGCGGCTTCTGCGACAGGCGCAGGGCGACGGTGTCGGGCGCGAGTTGCCCGCCCAGCGAGTGGCCG
>JALYTE010000400.1 GCA_030854435.1 Acidobacteriota bacterium
GTCCCACATCAGAAAGAAGTTGCGCCACGAAATCGGGCGCTTCTTGTCCCAGCGCAGATGCAGATTGGCATTGGCGCGTCCGCCGACAAAAAGTTCGTCGATCCCCTGTTCGGGCGCGATTTTCTTGAACGGCTTCTTCGCATAAATAATCGACAATGGCACCAGAATGCCGCGCGACCAAGCGCTGATCTCGTAGATGTTGAAGTAAAACCAGTTCGGGAAAAGGACGATCTCGGGCGGGATCGCGGGCACAGCGTCGTAGTCGTACTGGCCCAGCGCGCACAGATAAATCTTGGTGAAGGTATTGCACTCGGTGACGCCGCCGAGCGAGAGCACGTTCTCGCGCGCCTTGACCAGGAGAGGGTGCTCGGCGCTCCAGCCCATCAGCTTCAGCGCGAAATAGCACTTGACGCCGTAGCTAATGTTCGATGGGCCGCCCGGATACAGGCTCCATCCACCGTCCTCGTTCTGATGACGCAGAATCTCGTTGACGGCGCGCTCCATCTTGGCGCGGTCGCCCGTGCTCAGCAGAGTGTGCATGAAGATATAGTCGGCCTCGAGCATCACATCGGCTTCGAGTTCGCCGCACCAATAGCCTTCTTCCGACTGCTGGCCCAGCAGCCAGTCGCAGGAGCGCGCAATGCCCCGGACGACATGGTCCATCGCCAAGTCCATCCGCCCAAAGCGTGGCTGCGCCGGGGCCATTTGCGGAGCGCCTAGTTTGTGTTGCGGATTGGAGGGAAATGCGCTCATGGGGCTCCGAAGTCCTGCTGCCGTCCCATTGGCAGGAAGACAGATCGTGGGGCGTACATCCAGCGCTAGGCCGTCGGTTGAGCCAGAGGAGGAGCCGGCCCGATCGCTTTGATGATCTCGGGCGGCAGTGCGAAACGCACATTTTCCGGCATCACTTCGATCTCTTCCACCGACCCGTAGCCCTTGTCCTGCAAGTACCGCACGCCGTCCTGCACCAGCACTTCTGGAGCGGACGCGCCTGCGGTAATGGCCACCGTACTGACGCCCTCGATCCACTCTGGACGAATGTCTTCGGCCTTGTCGATGAGATAGGAATTGGTGCCCAGCTTCTGCGAAACCTCGACCAGGCGGTTGGAGTTCGAGCTGTTGCGCGAGCCGACCACGAGGACGACGTCCGCGCCGTGGGCCACGTTTTTTACCGCCGTCTGGCGGTTCTCGGTCGCGTAGCAAATGTCCTGCGCGTGCGGCCCGACGATGTTGGGAAACTTTTTCTTGAGCGCCTCGATCATGTAGCGCGCTTCATCGAGCGAGAGCGTGGTCTGCGTCAGGTAGGCGACCTTGTTGGGGTCGGGGACGACCAGCGCGGCGACTTCTTCGACCGTCGAAACCACCTGGGTCACATCGGGCGCCTCGCCCTGCGTGCCTTCGACCTCTTCGTGATCGCGATGGCCGACAAGCACCAGCGAATAGCCCTGCTTGGCAAACTTGATGGCCTCGACGTGGACTTTAGTGACCAGCGGGCAGGTCGCGTCGACCACCTTCAGGCCGCGTTCTTTGGCGCGTTCGCGGACCGCCGGCGAAACGCCGTGCGCGGAGTAAATCACGCGCGCGCCCTCTGGCACTTCGTCCAGTTCGTTGACGAAGATCGCACCCTTCTGGGCCAGGTCGGTGACGACGTAACTGTTGTGGACGATTTCCTTGCGAACGTAGATGGGGGCGCCAAAGGTATCGAGCGCAATCTGGACGATATCGATGGCGCGAACGACCCCCGCGCAGAAGCCGCGCGGCTTCAATAGAAGGACGCGCTTCGCCGCCGATTCGTTGACAGACGGGCTAATATCGGTGGGTTCGATTGTTAAGGTACTCACCTGTTCAGTATATCCGGTTGAGGCCCGCTTTGCCGCGATTTGAACCGTTTTTGGTGCATATAGCGCGGGCCTGCCTCGTCCGCAATTTAGCCGAATCGACTGACGTGACGGTGGTGTCGTTTACAGTTTGCCGCCGCAGCCGGGGTGGTCGCAGTCGCAAGAAAGGGTTTGCGTCTTGGATGCGTCCTGGCAGACTTGCGAACAATACTTTTTGCCGTCGCTGCAAACGCAGGTACAGAATTGGTGGGCGCATTTCTTTGCTTCAGACATTATTTTCTCCTTGTGCTTCACCCGGTTAGAGCCATGTTGCGCCAGCCGCGTTGCTTGCGTCAGGTTTGGCTGGCGGCGAGCATCTGCTCGGCGTGCCGGAGCGACGTTTCCGTCAGGTTCGCACCGGAGAGCATTCGCGCAATTTCTTCGACCCGCTCGCCGCTTTGCATCAGCCGGACGCCGGTCTGCGTGCGTCCGCGCTTCTCCGATTTTTCAATCAGGAAATGCTGGTCGGCGAACGCGGCAATCTGCGGCAGGTGCGTGATGCACAGCACCTGTTGCGCCCGCGAGAGCGCCTTCAGCTTCTGCCCGACGGCCTCGGCGGCTCGCCCTCCAATACCGATGTCGATCTCGTCGAACACCAGCGTGCGGGGTAGCACGGAACGTTTGCGCTTGCTCGCGCCAGCCGCCGCGCCTTCCTCGACGGACACTTTTAGCGCGAGCATGACGCGCGACATTTCACCCCCCGAAGCAATTTCCGTCAGCGGCTTGAGCGGCTCGCCGGGGTTGGTCGCGATGGTGCAGGCCACGGCGTCCCAGCCGCTCGCAGTCCACGCGCCGTGGTCTTCGTCCGCCGTCACGACGATGTGGAAACGCGTCTGCATCGCGAGCTCGTTGATTTGGCGTTCTGCCACCTTCGCCAGCTTGCGGGCCGCGGCAGCGCGCTCGTCGGTCAACGCACGCGCGGCCTTCCTGTATTTGGTCGCGGCTGTTGCAAGCTCCGCCTGCAACTCCACCAGCCGCACATCGCGGTTTTCGAGATCGGCCAGCTTCTGCGCGACATCCGCGCCAAACGCCATCACCTCGCCGAGCGTCGCGCCGTATTTGCGCGTCACGCGGTCGAGCGCCACCAGTCGCTCTTCGATTTCGCCCAGCCGCTCCGGTGATGCGGTGATTTTTCCGGCGAACTGGCGCAGCGTCGCTGACGCGTCCTCGACCGCTGCTTTTGCCGAGCCGATCTGCGCGGCTGTCTCGCGAAACTGCCCGTCGAAGCGCGCCAACTCCTCGACCTGGCGCAATGCCGCGCCCAGCAGCGACTCCGCTGAAGTCTCCGCTTCGTACAGCAATTCCTGCGCCGCCGTTGCCGCCGCAAACAAACGCTCGGAGTTCGCGAGCACGCGCTTCTCCGTCTCCAGCTTCACGTCTTCCTCGGCGTCGGCGAGGCCCGCGCTCTCAATTTCGCGCGCCTGAAAACTCCACAGGTCGGCTCGCCGCAAACGGTCCTGCTCCGCGCCCTGCAAGTCATCGATCTCCGCGCGCAGGCGCTTCCACTCGGTGAACGCCGCGCCCACCGCATCGGTCGAAATCACGCCGTAGCGGTCAAGCAGCAGCCGCTGCTGCATCTGGTCGAAGGCGAACATGGTCTCCGACTGCGCGTGGACCAGCGCCAGTTCCGGCGCAAGCTGTCGCAAGACCCCCACCGTCGCCGGCTGATTGTTGATAAACACACGTCCCTTGCCGCTGGTAGAGATCTCGCGGCGCAGCAGAATTTCATCGCCCTCGGCGTCGATCCCATTGCACTCCAGAATCTCCTCCGCGCCTGGAGTCGCCTCGAAAACACAGCCCAGCACGGCCTTTTCCGCGCCGAACCGCACTAAATCGGCGGACGCCTTGCCGCCCAGCAGCAGCACCAGCGCGTCGATCAGGATCGACTTGCCCGCACCGGTTTCGCCGGTAAGCAGGTTCAGGCCCGGGCCGAACTCGGCGACCGCGTGATCGATGACGGCGTAATTTTCCGCGCGCAGTTCCAGCAGCATGTCGCCCTCAAAGGAGTTCATCGAGAGCATAGCAAAAGCGAAAGGAAAAGCAGATTCCCTTCGGGAATGACAGAAAGAAAAACACAGGTCCGGGATTCCCAACAATCACAGCGGGGTACACCTTCGCCTGTCGAAGGGTCCGGCTTTCGGACATGGGTTTACGCTGCGCCTCAACCGCCCGCGCTCTGTACAGGGTATTCAGCCGGATGCGCCGCCGCTTCCACCGCGCACGCCGAAGTAAACTGGATTTGGCATGAGTCTCCTCTCCCTCGCACTCTTTCTGCTCCAGGAATCCGACATCCCCGCGTCTCCCGCCGCTTTGCCTCCAGCGCACTCCGGCGCGCTTATGGAGATGCTCCACAACAGCGGACCGACCGCGCTCACCGTGCTCGTCGTGCTGCTGATCGCGAGCATCTTTTCGTGGGCGATCATGATCTCGAAATGGAGGTCGTTCCGCTCCGCGCAGGGTCAGAGCCAGCGTTTCGTGCGCGCGTTTCGCAAATCTGGCCGCCTGAGCGAAATCGCCGCTGTGGCCGACCAGTTTCGCCCCAGTCCGCTGGTCGCCGTCTTCCACGAAATCCACGACGAGTACCAGCGCCAGTGCGGAGGCCGCGGCACGCCCCCCAATCCGCAGGCCCTCGAACGCGCCGCGCAGACCGCTTCCAGCGAGTCTCTCACGCAGATGGAAGCGCACATGACGTGGCTCGCGACCATCGCACAGGGCGCGACCTACGTCGGCCTGTTCGGAACGGTGATGGGCATCATCGACGCCTTCCACGGGCTCGGGACTGCGGGAGCGGCGACCCTGCGGGCCGTAGCGCCGGGCATCAGCGAAGCGCTCATCACCACCGCCGCAGGCCTGGTCGTCGCCGTGCCCGCGCTGGTCGGATACAACCAGCTCACGGCGCGGGTTCGCGAGTTCGGCGCGCGCATGGACGACTTTGGTCGTGAGCTGCTGAACGCCATTGAAAACGCCGCACTTGTAACGCCGCCCGCGCCTCCACCCCTGCCCGACGAACCCCGCCGGAGGACGTTCTAGCGTGGCCTACACCAACAGTCGCGGACGCACGCAAACGGCGCTCGCCGACATCAACATCACGCCACTGGTCGACGTGGTGCTGGTGCTGCTGCTGATCTTCATGCTGACCGCGCCGGTGTTGCAATCGGGCGTCGAAGTCGCCGTGCCGCACACGCGCTCCGTCAACCAGCTCACCGAAGAGCGCACCGTCATCACCATCGACAAGGACCAGAACGTCTTCCTGCAAGACAAGCCGGTGAACATTAATGCCCTACCTGCACTCTTGCAAGTCACGAATGGCAAAGGCAAGAGCAAAGTCGTCTACGTGCGCGCGGACGAGAAGGTGCCGTTCGGCGCGTTCGCGTCGGTGATGGACGCGGTCAAACAGGCAGGCATCACCAACATCAGCATCGTTACGCAGCCTATCGGCAAGTAAGCTATGTCCAGCCAAACCCATCCCGCGCCGTCCCGCCCGCCGCTCGGCAGCGGAGTTGTGGGCGCGTTGGCGCTGCACATTGCGGTCGTTGGCGTGCTCATCGCAGTGACGTTTCTGCATCCGTCGCGCAAGACCCCGTGGGGCGATAAAGCTTCCTCGGTCGGCGCCATCGAAGCGTCGATGGTGGCGTCCATCCCGCTTCCCCCCAAAGCGCCGCCGGTCGAGAACTCCGTGCTCACCTCTGAAAACGTGACGAAAGCTCCCGAGCCTCCTCCTAAAGAAAAGACAGCGCCGCCGCCAAAGCCGACTGACCTGCTGATCAAAGAAAAAGTCGTCCCAAAGATTCCGCCAAAGGTCGCGCCGAAAGAAACGCTCGCGCCGCCCAAGCGTCCGCAGCCCGTCCCCGATAGCACCAAAGCCACGAGTGGCGATGCGGCAACGCAACTCCCGCAATCCATCTCGCACGTCAAGGACGGCACCGCGACCGTCACCGTCCAGAACCGCGCCTTTGGAAATCGCTATGCGTACTACTTGCGCATCGTCGGAAGCAAAGTTACGGAAAATTATTATTTGCAGGAACCCGACCCCATTGCCTCGCGGGGCAAGAGCGTCACCGTGCTCTTCGACATCCAACGCGACGGCTCGCCCGCAAATCTCCGCATCGAAACACGCAGCGGCTCGCCGTCGCTCGACAATGCCGCGTTGCGGGCCATCCAGCGCATCGACACTTTTGGCGACCTTCCCGAAGGCGACCACATCACCATTGAGTACAAGTTTGATTACCGCCCGTAATCTAAGTTGCCCTTGCACAGCCTGCGAGCGTCTATCCTAATGACGATGCGAAGCATTTCCGGCTCTACCGTTTACAACTCCGCGCTGCACTTCCTTTCCATCGCAGCGCTCTGTTTCGTCGCCAGCCCCATGCTGCGCGCGCAGGACTGGTTCCACCTTGAAAGCAGCAATGGCGCGGAACGCATCCGCATCGCCGTCGCCGACTTCAAACCTCAGAGCGCGGACGCCTCTACCTTCAAGCACGCCTTCGATGCGACGCTCTTTGCGGACCTCAACGCGGCGGGCATCTTCGACATCGTCTCGAAGGGTCTTATCCCGCAGAGTTCTCCCGGCGCGCCTGCTGAAATGAATCTTTCGGAGTGGTCGGCACCGCCGTCGAAGGCGGCGATGGTCGCGTTCGGAAGCGTTGCCACGCAGGGTGGCCGACTCGTCGTCAACGGCTACCTCGACGACGCCAAGAACGCACAATTCCCACAGGTCTTCGCGAAGCAATACAGCGAGGACGCCAGTGAAAACGAAGCCCGGCAAATCGCCCACCGCTTCGCCGACGAGATCATCTCACGGCTTGGCGGCGGCGTGGCGGGCATCGCTGAAACCAAGATCTATTACGTCAAAATCCTCGGCCAGAACAAGGAAATCTGGGAGATGGATTACGACGGCCAGAACCAGCACGCGCTCACGCATCTGAACACGGTTTCGCTGTCGCCGCGCATCTCGCCGGACAACTCTCGGCTGGCGTTCAGCGCGCTGGGCCGCGAAGGTTTCCAGATCAAGATGTACTCGCTGCTGCTGAACCGCATGGTGAACTTTACCGCAGCGGGCGGCACGAACCTTTCGCCCGCGTGGGCCCCCACTGGCAACCAACTCGCGTTCTCGTCCTCGCGCACGGGCGATCCGGAAATCTGGACTTCGGACCGCGAGGGCAATGTCGCCCACCGCGTCACCAACTTCCGCGGGCCCGACGTCTCCCCAGTCTGGAACCCGAAGACCGGCGCGCAGATTGCCTGGATCAGCGGGCGCACCGGCCTGCCGCAGCTCTACATCATGGACGCGGACGGCTCGGGCGTGCAACGCATGACCGATGGTGGTTACGCAACGTCGCCCTCGTGGTCGCCGAACGGCCAGTTCCTCGCCTTCGCGTGGAGCCGCAAGTACGGCCCTGGCGCGCCTGGCGGACAAGACATTTACATCATGGAAATCACCACCAAACGCTGGATCCAGCTCACTCACGGGATCGGACGCTGCGACTTTCCGTCGTGGTCGCCCGATGGCCGGCATCTTGTTTTTGCAAACGGCAGCGGGGCGCGCGCGCGCGTCATGACCATGCTTGCCGACGGAACGCAACAGCACGCCCTCACCGAATCCGGCGCGGACATGCCCAACTGGAGTTGGAAATAAACTGACTCAATAGATGATGTGGCCCGGCGAAACACATCGCCCGGGCAGACGAGGATGGACATGACGAATCGAACGAATATCTGGAAAGTGGCGGTACTGGCAGCAGCATTGACTCTCGCGACCGGGTGCCATAAGAAGCCGGTAAATACTGCCGGCACGGGCATTGACAGTGCCCCCAGCACGGAGCCTGCGCCCACCGCGACGCTGACCGCCGACCCTCCGGCCATCGATCTGGGCCAATCCGTCGTCCTCAACTGGCGCACGACGAACGCTGCCAGCGTGGCCATCGACGGCATCGGCCCAGTCCCCACCAGTGGCACGCAGACCGTGTCTCCCGCCAACTCGACCAACTTCCATCTGATCGCCAAAGGGGACGGCGGCACGGTCGAAGCCAACGTGCGCGTGACGGTCCGCGTCGCCACGGCCCCGGCGACAGGCGAGAGCAGCTCCGACCTGAATGGCGCGATGGGCACGGACGCCGCGTTCCACCAGAATGTGCGCGACATCTTCTTCGATTACGACAGCTTCGATCTGCGGCCCGACGCGCAGACGGCCGCCGTCAACGCGGCGCGCTATTTATCGGCACATCCTGCCATCAGGGTCGTTATCGGCGGCTACTGCGACGACCGCGGCTCGGCGGAGTACAACATTACGCTCGGCGAAAACCGCGCCAACGCCGCCCGCACCGCGCTCATCAGCGCAGGTGTCCCGGCGTCGCGCGTCCGCGTCGTAAGCTATGGCAAGGAGCGGCAATTCTGCTCGGAACAAAACGAAACCTGCTGGCAGGAAAACCGTCGCGCGCAATTCAACCTCGACCGCTGAGCAACAGCACGGTCGAGCGAGCAAGAACGCCATGGGTTTCCGTGGAGCCGACACCGGAAAACCGCGCCGTTCGCATCACAAGGAGCCACCCGTGCCCTCAATCCGCCGCTATACTCTCACAGCTTTCTTGCTGACCGCATCGTTCACGCTCCCGGCGCACGCCGTCAGCAAGGAAATCATTCAGCTCCAGACGCAGGTCCAGCAATTGCTGGACGCGGTCGCGCGCCTGCAGCAGTCCAACGACGAGCGCATGGGCGTGCTGAAAGACCTCGTTCAGCAGACCGCCGACTCGGTCAACAAAATGTCAATCACCGTCGGCAGCCTACAGCAGCAGGTAGGGGCGCAGCAGGAGGCCTCGACCGCGAAGTCCGATCAGGTCTCAGGGCAGATCCAATCGCTTAACGACTCGCTCGACGAGTTGAAGGCGCGCATGGTGAAGCTCGACCGCAGGCTACAGAACATCGATAGCCAGCAGCAAGCGGCGAACACGTTGCTGCAGAGCCTGCCGGGTTCCGGCCAGGCGACAGCCCAACCGGCCCCCGGAAACGGCAACGACGCGCCCCCATTGGCCTCGCAACCCTCCGCTGCGTCCGCCAGAAATCCGCCCGCTCCGTCTGGCCCCACGCCCGACGATATGTACCGTGGCGCGCTTGGCGATTACATGGCAGGGAAGTATCCGCTGGCGGCGTCCGAGTTTGCCGACCTCATCAAGCAGTATCCCGACGACAATCTTTCCGGCAACGCGTACTTCTACCTGGGCGAAATCAACAACAGGACCCAGAAGCCTTCGATCGCGATCAAGGACTACGATCTGTTGCTTGAGCGCTATCCCGACAACTCCAAGATTCCCGCCGCGCATCTGCACAAAGGCGAAGCGCTCATCGCCATGAAGCAGACCGACGCGGGCGTTCGCGAACTGCGCGCGCTCATTCAGCGCTTCCCAAACTCGCCCGAATCCGCCCAGGCCCGCAACCGGTTGAGCGCAATGCGAATCTCCAGCGTGCCGCGCCGTTAATTCCGAATCTTAAGGTTGAAAGATGAGGTTTAAGGGTTTGAGGATTGAGGCGTTGAGGGTTGGAAGTCGCGTGGCCGTCGTTTCGCCGGCGAGCGCGGCCAGGGCGGAGTTGGTGGAGCGCGGTGTGGCGGGGCTGCGAGCGTTTGGGTATGAGCCAGTCGTGATGCCAAATGCGTTGGCGCGGGGGCCGATGTATTACGCGGGGACGGCGGAGCAACGCGCTGCGGACCTTCATGCGGCGTTTGCGGACAAGAGCATCGACGGCGTGATTTGTACGCGCGGCGGGTGGGGTTCGGCGGAGTTGCTGCCGTTGCTGGACCGGGAGTTGGTGCTCGCGAATCCGAAGGCGTTTGTGGGGTATTCGGACCATACATCGCTGCATGTGTGGATGTGGAATGAGTGCGGGATGCCGACGTTCCATGCGCCGATGGTGGCGGCGGATTGGTCGAAAGACGATGGCGTGGACGAGCGGACGTGGCGGGCCGTCATGGAGGGCGTAGGAGAGTGGAGTGTGGGGCCGAGCGATGGTCTGCGGGTGTTGCGCGAGGGGAATGTTGAGGGACGGCTGCTGGGTGGATGTTTGTCGATTCTGGCGGAGGGGTTGGGGACGCCGTGGGGGCTGCGGATTGAGAAGCCGTGCGTTTTGTTTCTTGAGGACATTGGCGTGAAGGCTTATCAGTGGGACCGCATGTTGCAGCATTTGAAGTTTGCGGGGCTGATGGAGCGGGTCACAGGCGTGGTGCTGGGCGATATGGAAG
>JALYTE010000073.1 GCA_030854435.1 Acidobacteriota bacterium
AGATAGGGGTGCCTCCACAACAAATCGACCTGCTCTTCGCCGTCAGTGGGCTTACTTTCGATGAGGCTTGGGCCAACAGCATCGAAGGAACGACGTCCGATGGGATGCCTGTCCGTTATCTTTCGGAAGACGACTTCATTCGCAACAAAACTGCGGCAGACCGCTTGCAGGATCAAGCCGACGTTGCTGCCGTCATCGCCGCACGAAAGGCCAACGAGAAAAAGTAGTACCATGACCCGCACCGAACGTCTCTCCCTACTTCTCGAAATTGTGCGGCGGGCCGGCCCCGTTACCGGGCCTCAGCTTGCCTCGGTCTTCGGCACGACCGTAAAAACCATTGACCGGGACATCGAACTCTTGCGCGCCCAGGGCCACCGCATCGAAGCGACCGAAGACGGCTTCCAACTACTCCCCGACACCGCACAGACACCCGCGATATTTACCGTCGAGGAGCTTGAGGCCATCCTTGCTGGCCTCTCATGGGTTGGCAACGATGACGAATCCCCCCTGGCCGAGGCCGCCAACAGTGCGACCGCCAAGATCGAGGCCATGCTTCCGCCACCCGGCGACCCGGCTGATTCCATCCCCAACTCCGACGACCCTCTCGACATCATCCGCGCGACCATCAATGCCGAGCGCAAGCTTCATCTTGAATACCGCGACGCCAAGGGCCGACCGTCCGCGCGCATCGTCTGGCCCATTCAACTTGACCGTTACGACGACACCGGCATGGTCGCCGCCTGGTGCGAACGTCGCAACGATTTTCGCAACTTCCGCGTCGATCGCATTGAGTCCCTGCACATGCTCGACCGCTATCCGGTGCGACGGAAGACGCTCCTCGCACGCTGGCAACTGCAGCAGGACGAAGGGGACTTTTACTGATCGTGGCTTTGGCTTCGGGACCAACTCATGTACCTCGCGGCGTCATGCTAACCTAGTCGTGTGAAAGCCTTGGCGCAACCGAGTGACCGCATAAAGTGCCGCCACATGTTCGGGCTGACTCTCTGCGCTCTGCTTTTATTTTTCGCCGTCGGCGCCAAAACGGCGGTATACCACCAACATCAGGACCAGGTGAAAGCCCTCACCTCCGCCAAGGTCTGGGAGAACGACCGGACTGCATCCGCCGTGCCCACCCCTTCGCTCCCAACGACGGTCTTAGTGTCGTTCAGCGTGACTTTTTTTACGCTCGCCGCGATGGTTCTCGGGCCTCGGCAACTCCGGTTTGAACGACAGCCTGTTGTCCCGGCCTCCCGCCGCTCCTGGCCCGACCTCGCCGTACGCCCCCCGCCCTCGATCTAGATTCGCGTTCATCTGCACGGACCCTGTGTAGATTCTGTGCCTTCCGGCACGGCCAATCCAGCCAAGCGAGTTTCCATTTCAGCGAGTTTAAATTTCCATGATCAATGCATTTCCAATCCTCCGGGCGAAGGACTTTCGGGCCTTGCTTTCGCTCCCCATCATCCTGCTCGTCAGCACTGGCTGCCATCATTCGGACAAGAACGATGAAGCCGCAGCGGCCAACCTCCCCATCGCTCCCATCGCACTGGCCTCGCGCGCGCCGCTGACCAACACGCTCAACGTCGCCGGAGAATTTCTGCCTCTGCAAGAGGTCGAGCTGCACGCCAAAGTCGCCGGGTACATTCGCCACATCGGTGTGGACATCGGCGACCGCGTACACACCGGCGAAGTCCTCGCGACGCTCGACATCCCCGAGCTGACCGCGCAGGTGGAAGGCGCGGACGCCAGCGTGCGCCAGACGCAGGAGCAAATCCTGCGCGCAAAAAGTGAAGTCCTGCGCGCGCAGGCCAACTACGACGCCCTGCACTCCGCCGCGCAACGATTACAGCAGGTGTCGAACCAGCGCCCCGGCCTCA
This sequence comes from Acidobacteriota bacterium, assembly GCA_030854435.1. Classification (GTDB taxonomy): domain Bacteria; phylum Acidobacteriota; class Terriglobia; order Terriglobales; family Acidobacteriaceae; genus Granulicella. The sequence goes on from JALYTE010000073.1 coordinate 1,875, forward strand.
TCGCCCAGCAGGAGCTCGACGACGCGCTCGCCAAAGACCGCGAAGCCGGCGCCCAGGTGGACTCCGCAAAGTCCGCGCAGTCCGCGACGCAGCAACAACTGGGCGTCACACGAGCCGACCGCCAACACTATTCCGCGATGGCCGACTACTCGCGCATCACCGCGCCGTTCAACGGCATCATCACCTGGCGCTACGCCGATACCGGCTCGCTCATCCAGGCCGGAACATCGAACGCGGGATCGGCCCCCGTTGTCAAAATCGCGGAGATCGACACCCTCCGTCTCCGCCTCCCCGTCCCCGAAAGCCTGGCCCCCTTCGTCAAGCTCGGCGACACCGCCTCCGTCCACGTTCAGGCGCTCGGCGAAACCTTCCCCGGCAAAATCACGCGCAGCACGGGCGCGCTCGACCCCTCCACCCGCACCATGCAGGTCGAGATCGACGTCCCCAACCGTGACGGCAAGCTATCGCCCGGCATGTACGCCGATGTGGCATTGAACATCGAACGCTCCGGCGACGCTCTCGTCGTCCCCGTACAGGCCGTCGACCAAAGCGGCGCGCGGCCCTTCGTGATGCTGGTCAACGCGGCCAACAAAGTCGAGAAGCGCGCCGTCCGCGTCGGCGTCTCGACCGCCAACCGCGTCGAAATCCTCAGCGGTCTCAACGACGGCGACAAGGTCATCGTCGCCAATCTCGCCACCTTCCAACCCGGCGAAGCCGTTACTCCGAAGCGCAGTTCAATGGGCGATCTGAATCTGAAGTCCGCCCCGGGGGACGCCCAGTAATGTCAGGCTTCTCCCTTCGTTACCCCTTCTTCATCATCATGGTCTGCCTGGCCATCGCCGTCGTCGGCATCACCACCGTCGCGCGCATGCCCGTCGATCTCTTCCCCGAAATCAACATCCCCGTCGTCGTCGTCGCCACGTTCTACAACGGCATGCCGCCGGAGCAAATCGAAGCCCACATCACCAACCCCTTCGAGCGCTTCTTCACCCTCGGCAGCGGCATCGACCACATCGAATCGCGCTCCCTCCCCGGCGTCAGCTTGATCCGCGTTTACTTCCAACCCGGCACAAGCTCCGACGCCGCCGTCAGCACCATCTCCAACCTCGCCATGGCGCAACTGCGTCGCCTCCCGCCGGGCACGCTTCCTCCCGTCGTGCTCAAGTTTGACGCCTCCAGCCTCCCCGTCTGCCTCATCACGCTCAAAGGCCAGGGTCTCAACGAAACCGAACTCCACGACCTCGGCCAATATGCAGTCCGCAACCAAATCGCCAACGTCCCCGGCGCGTCAATTCCACCGCCCTTCGGCGGCAAGTATCGCCAAATTCAAATCTACGTCGATCCCGTCAAACTCGAAGCCCACGAACTCAGCGCGATGGACATCGTCCGCACCGTCAACGACGCCAACGCCATTCTGCCCTCGGGCGATGTGCGCATCGGGCCGCTCGACTACAGCATCTTCACCAACTCGCAATTCCCTACCGCCGACGAAATCAACCGCCTCCCCCTACGCACCGCGGGCAACGGCCAACTGCTCGTCTCGGACGTCGGCCAGGCCAAAGACGCCTCCGCGATCCAGACCAACATCGTGAGGGTCGACGGCCAGCACTCCGTCTATCTCCCCATCCTCAAACAAGGCGGCGGCAGCAACACCATCTCCATCGTCAACGGCGTGCGCGCCGGCATCGCGCACCTGCTCGACGTACCGAAATCGCTCAAGACCGCCGTCGTCTTCGACCAGTCTGTCTTCGTCAAAACCGCCATCAAAAACCTCGGCAGCGAAGGCGGCATCGGCCTCGTCCTCACGGGGCTGATGATCCTGCTCTTCCTCGGTTCCATGCGCGCGACCGTCGGCGTCATGCTCTCCATCCCACTCTCCGCGCTGGCCGCGTTCATCGCGCTTAGCCTCATGGGCCAGACCATCAACTCGATGGTGCTCGGCGGCCTCGCGCTGGCCTTCTCGCGCCTCATCGACAACTCCGTCGTAGTGCTCGAAAACATCTACCGCCATCTCGAAATGGGCGAGTCCCCCGAAGTCGCCGCGGAGAAAGGAGGCCGCGAAGTCGCGCTCCCCGTGCTCGCCGCGACCTTTACTACGGCGATCGTTTTCTTCCCCGTCATCTTCCTATACGGCGTCAGCCGCTTCCTCTTCACCGCGCTCGCACTCTCCGTCGTGCTGTCGCTTTTCGCCTCTTACGCCGTCGCGCTTACCGTGGTGCCGCTGTTCTGCGCGCGCTTCATCAAGAACGCGCACAATCAGGCCGCGCATCACGGCGGCGGCTCATGGTTCCAGCGCATCGTGCGTTCCTTCAACCGCAAGTACGATCGTTCCCTCATGCGCTACGACCGTGCCGTGAGTATCAGCCTACTGAGACCCGTTGCCACCGTGCTGGGCGTGCTGGGCGTCTTCCTGCTCTCGCTCGCGCTTTTCCCGTTCATCGGAACGTCGTTCTTCCCGCGCACCGACCCTGGCCAATTCGTCATCAACGTAAAGGCTCCCAGCGGAACGCGCATCGACCTCACCGACAAATACGTCGCCCGCGTCGAGAGTGACATTCGCTCCGTCGTCCCGCCCCGCGATCTCGACATGATCGTTTCCAACATCGGAACGGCCACCGGCTTCTCCGCCATCTATTCCAGCAACTCCGGCCAGCACACCGCGTTCGTTCAAGTCAGCCTGAAGGAAGGTCATCACGGAAGCAGCTTCGACTACATGGCAAAAGTGCGCGCCAAACTGCACGACGACCTCCCCGAAATCGCGACCTACTTCCAGACCGGCGGCCTCGTCGACGCGGTCGTCAACCTCGGCCTTCCCGCGCCCATCGACGTGCAGGTCAGCGGCAACAATCTCCAAGAAGCCTCCGCCGCCGCGCGCACCTTGTCGGCTAAAATCCGCTCGCTCAAAGGAGTCGGCGACGTGCTCACGCCGCAGGACATGGACTACCCCGGCCTGCGCATCGATGTAAACCGCGAGATGGCCGGCCGCCTCGGCCTCAGCTCGCGCGAAATCGTCGACAACGTCATCACGTCGCTGAGTTCGAACGGCATGATCGCACCCAATTATTGGGACGACCCCAAGAGCGGCAACAGCTATCTCCTCACCGTCCAATACCCCGAAGCTGAGGTCAAGTCGCTCAGCGACGTCCAGCAAATTCCACTGCGCTCGCGCAATGGCGACGCGGTGACGAACCTCGGCGCCGTCACCTCGACCCATCAGGTCGACACCCCCACCGAAGTCGACCACTACCAGTTGCGCCGCGTCATCGACGTCTACGTCTCGCCTTCGGGAGACGACCTCGGCTCGCTCGCCAAACGCGTGCAGCACGTCATCGACACCACGCCGCTCGATGCCAACCTGCGCGTCACCATGCGCGGCTCGGTCGACGGCATGAGGAAGTCCTTTGCCAGCTTTGGCATCGGGCTTCTGCTCTCCGTCCTCCTCGTTTACCTCATTCTGATGGCGCAGTTCGCGTCGTTCATCGACCCGCTGATCATTCTTCTGGCCGTGCCACCGGGCATCACCGGCGTCATCGTCTTCCTCCTGCTCACGCACACCACCCTCAACGTGATGTCGCTCATGGGCATCGTCATGATGACCGGCATCGTGGTCTCGAACTCCATCCTCATCGTCGAGTTCACCCGCGGTCTGCGCAAGATCGGAATGCCCATCCGCGAAGCCGTCGCGCAGGCCTGTCGCGTCCGTTTGCGTCCGGTGCTGATGACCTCGCTCGCGACCATTCTCGGCATGGTGCCGATGGCGCTGGCGCTCGAAGCCGGCAGCGAGCAGTACGCTCCCCTCGCGCGCGCCATCATCGGCGGCCTTACGGTCTCGGTGATCGTCACGGTCTTCGTTGTCCCGGCGGCGTATCTCTGGGTCCATCGCCACGAAGAAAACCCGAAACCTGTAGCCGAGGAGGTCGCATAAATGAGGACTCTCATTACAAGCCTTATCGTCGCAACCTCGCTCTTCACGACGTGCCGTGCGCAAACTCCCACGTCGCTCACCCTCCCCCAGGCCGAACAAACCGCCATCCGCAACAATCCGCGCATCGCCGTCGCGCGTCTGATCGCCCTCGCCGAAGGCCAGGTCACGCGCGAAACCCGCGCCGCCGAACTCCCCACCATCACCGGCAATCTCACTGCCGTCGAAGCGCACACCGGCACGCGCATCACCGCTGGCGTCCTCAACAACCCCAGCGTCTTCCAGCGCGCCGCAGGCGGTGTGACGGTTAGCCAACTCCTCACCGACTTCGGCCGCACGCCTGACCTCGTCGCCACGGCCTCCCTGCGCGCGCAAGCCCAAGCCAGCGCGCAACTCGCCACCACCGCCGACGTCCTCATCGCCGTCGACGAAGCCTTCTACCGCGCGCTCGGAACTCAGGCCGTCCTGAAAGTCGCCAGCGACACGGTGGCCGCGCGCCAAACCATCTCAGACCGCGTCGGCGCACTCACCGGCGCGAAGCTGCGTTCCACGCTCGACCTCAGCTTCGCCAACGTCACGCTCGCGCAAGCCAAGCTCCTGCAACTCGACGCGCAGAACGCCAACCAGGAAGCACTGGCCGCCCTCAGCACGCTTCTCGGCAACGAGCGGCCCGTGCTTTACACGCTCGTCGATGAACTCCCCACCGCTCCCCCACCCGCTCCGCTCGACCCCGAACCCCTCGTCGCGCAGGCCTTCCAGTCGCGCCCCGATCTCGCCGCGCTCAATCAGCAATTCGCCGCCGCGAAAAAGTTCTCCGCCGCCGAGCACGACCTCATCCGCCCCACCGTCTCCGCGCTCGGCGCGGCCGGAGGAACGCCCGTTCGCGACGACACTCAGATCACCTCCAACTGGTACGGAGCGGTCGGCGTCAACATCAGCGTCCCCATCTTCAACGGCCTCCTCTTCTCCGCTCGCGCCCAGGAAGCCGACCTCCGCGCCGCCGCGGCACGGAAGCAGGTCGACGAACTCCGCCAGGCCATCGCTCGCGACGTTCGCACCACGGTCCTGCAAGCGCAGTCCAACTTCCAGCGCATCGCGGTCACGCAGCAACTTCTCGACCAGGCCAACATCGCCTTCGACCTCGCCCAGACCCGTTACCGCATCGGCCTCTCCTCCATCGTCGAACTGAACCAGGCCCAACTCGCCCAAACCCAGGCCCAAATCGACTACGCCACCGCCCGCTTCTCCTACCAGGGCTCGCTCGCCGCACTCCGCTACCAAACCGGCCAGTAAAGGGCTCATGTAAGCCTGACCGGAATCTGCTTTTGCACTTGCTTTTCTTTCTGTCGTTCCCGCAGGCAACCTGCTGTCGCTCTCAAACCCAATCAATACTTCGGGGTGCCCGTAGCCTGCACTCAGCCTGCCGAATGGATCCGGATTTTCTGACATGGGTTTCGACCGCGCCGCCAATCTATACACAACTATCTACACAACCGAGAATCCACTAGCTCATCCCACAACGTGGGGTGTACGCTTACTACACCTCTGGTGCCCTCTATGCGACCCCTCTTCCCCCTGCTCCTCGTAGCGCTCGGACTCTCCACCGCAGCCCCAGCCTCCGCCCAATCCTGCACCGGCCTCTGTCTCCAGCAAGTCACCTGCCCCGCGGGCCAGACCACCACCATCACCGGAAAAGTCTTCGCGCCCAACGGCATCGACCCCTTGCCCAACGTGACCGTCTACATCCCCAACGCTGCGGTCGCCGCGTTCCCAGTGGGCGTTCAATGCCCGGTAACAGGAACACCGCCGCTCGGCTCGCCGCTGCTCGGCACCACCACCGCCACGGACGGCTCCTTCCTTCTGACCAACGTCCCCGTCGGCGCGAATGTCCCCGTCGTCGCAGTCACCGGCAAGTGGCGCCGCCAGGTCGTCGTTCCCACCACCACGGCCTGTGCGGACACGCCGCTCATCATCAACATGCCCAAGAATTCAACCGAGGGCGACATTCCACTGTTCGCCGTCGCCACCGGCAGGGTCGATCAGGTCGAGTGCGTTCTCCGCAAAGTCGGCATCAGCGACTCCGAGTTCACCAACCCCGGCGGCACGGGCCGCATTCAACTCTTTCAGGGCGATGGCGGCGGCGGCAACACCTTCGCCGGCGGCGCAGTCATCGATCCGCAAACCCCTGCCGAATCCACCCTCATGGGCACTTCGGCCACTCTCAATCAATACGACGTGCTGATGCTGCCCTGCGAAGGTGGCGAATTTCTGCGCCCCGCCACACAACTCACCAACCTCATCCAGTTCGCCAACGCTGGCGGACGTGTTTACTCCAGCCATTTCGCGTACTCATGGATGTTCCAGAATCCGCCCTTCGACAAAGTCGCCAACTGGGCCGTGCAACAACCGCAACTTGCGGACGGGTTGGCAACCGTCGACACCACTTTTTCCGAAGGCCTGACGCTTTCCGCCTGGCTGCAAATCGTCGGCGCGACGACCACTCCCGGCCAGATGTTAATCTCCACCCTCCGGCACGACTTCAACGGCGTCGTTCCGCCGACCCAGTCCTGGTTGACGCTCAACGACCCAGCGGCCAGCAACCCCATCATGCAG
>JALYTE010000081.1 GCA_030854435.1 Acidobacteriota bacterium
CGGCCAGCCTCCGAGGCTGGCCGTCGGCGTTGCGCCAGGACTGCCCAGTCGGTCCTCCTTCCCGACTTGGCTCAGGCAATTGCATGCCGTTGCCGGCGGCGAAATACAGGCGCACCCGCTAAAATAGGGGTCAGCTATGATTTCTGTCTCTAACGTCACCATGCGCTACGGCGCCAAGATGCTTTTTGAAGACGTCTCCGTGACGTTCACCACGGGCCGTCGTTACGGTCTCACCGGGCCTAACGGCGCGGGCAAAACCACGTTCATGAGGGTCCTCACCGGCGAAATCGACGCCCAGAAGGGCACTGTCGTTCGTCCGCGCAAGATGGGCGTGCTCAAGCAGAACCAGTATGAGTTCGACGCCTTCCGCGTGGTCGACACCGTCATCATGGGCAACAAGGCGCTGTGGGCGGCGATGGAAGAGCGCGAAGTCATCTACGCCAAGCCCGAGATGACCGACGCGGACGGTTCGCGTCTGGGCGAACTCGAAGGCGTCGTGGGCGACGAGGACGGTTACGAAGCCGAAACCAATGCGGCGATTCTGCTGCAAGGCCTCGACATCCCCGACGATCTGCACGAGCGCAAGATGTCCGAGTTGCAGGGCGGCCAGAAGGTGCGCGTGCTGCTCGCGCAGGCGCTTTTCGGCAACCCTCAAGCTCTGCTGCTCGACGAGCCGACCAACTCGCTCGATCTCGAATCCATCCACTGGCTGGAGGACTTCCTCAACCGCTACAACGGCACGGTCATTACGATTTCGCACGACCGGCATTTTCTGAACAACGTCTGCACCCACATCGCCGACATCGATTACGAGACGATCATCACCTACAACGGCGGCTACGACGACATGGTGTTTCAGAAGACCAGCGTGCGCACCCGAATCGAGAGCCAGAATGAGCAGCGCGAGAAGAAGATCGCGCAGTTGAACGACTTCATCGCGCGCTTCTCAGCCGGCACGCGCTCCTCGCAGGTGAACTCGCGCAAGAAGGAAGTCGAGCGGCTGGCGACCAGCGAACTCGCGCGCTCCAACATCGCCCGTCCGTACATCAGCTTCAAGATGGAGCGCCCGTCGGGCAAGAACGTGCTCGAATTCGAGGGCGTCAACAAGACCTACGTCCAGCCCGACGGCAAGCGAGAGCACGTCATCGACAACTTCTCCGCCAGCGTCGCGCGCGGGGAGAAGGTCGTGCTCATCGGACGCAACGCGCAAGGCAAATCGACGCTGTTGAAGGCCCTGCTGGCTAACGGCCCCGGAGTTGAAGAGACCGACGTTTCGATCGACTCCGGCGACGTGAAGTGGGGGCATGAGGTGCAGATCGGCTACTTCGCGCAGGACCACAAGGGGTCGATCCAGCTCGGAATGACGGCGCAGGACTGGCTGCACCAGTACGACCCCAAGGCGGTGAAGGAAGACATCCGAGGCATCCTCGGGCAGATGCTGTTCAAGGGCGAAGAGGGCCTCAAGAAAACCGACGCGCTATCAGGCGGCGAAGCGGCGCGGTTGCTGTTCTGCAAGATCATGTTGCAGAAACCGAACGTGCTCGTGCTCGACGAGCCGACGAACCATCTCGACCTTGAGAGCATCAACGCGCTCAATCAAGCGATTCAGAAGTACGAGGGCACGGTCTTTCTGGTCACCCACGATCAGGACCTGATTGAAGAGGCGGGCACGCGCATCTGGCACTTCGAGGGCGGCCCCACGGACTTCCGCATCACCGACCACAAGGGCCCGTACGAGGAGTATCAGCAGCAATTGGCGATGTCCGCCAAGTAACCGCTAGCGGTGGCGGCCATCGTGGTCATCGTCACGGTCGTGATCGCCGTCTCCTCTAGCGGAATGCACGGGAACAAATTTACTGATCGCGCTGCTGACCGTCTCGGTGCCCGCGAACAGGCAAGCTCCGGTGTCGAACTTGCCGCGCGGCACGACCCCGGTAAATGTTCCATTGGGCATGACCTCGGCATGGCCGGTCTGGGTGGGCAGCAGGTTCTTGCCCGGCCCGACGCCATCCAACAGAACGGTCATCCCTTTGGGCAATTTGACGCCCTTCGGCAACTCCAGCACGCCGTGGAAGACCACGCCATCGGCGTTGCGCTTGGCCTCGCACTTGATGGTCGCCTTCTCCACCGCATGGCCTTCGATGCGCACGCCGCCGAGCGTCTTGAACTCTGGATGCTTGTCGTTCGGATCCTTGTCGCTCACCAGCAGATGCAGACTCGACGCTGTCACGATCACCGATGCGGTCTTGCCTACGGCCATGGGCGTAGCTGGGAAAATCTCCACCGGAATGTCGCGCGTTTCGTTGGGCATCAACTCCACGCCCGATTTGCCATTGTTCAGTTTCACCTTCCAGCCCGTGGGCACCTGGGAGCGGTCGTAAGTCAGGTAGAAGTACTTTTTCTCCACCATGGAATCGTTGCGGAGATGGATCTTGGTCTGGTGACTCTGCGGCGCTCCTCCGCCGGGAGTCGGGGCCTGGAAGTAGTCGATGTTTTCCTGCTGTCCATCTCCATCCTGATTGCCGAAGATGGTCTCATTGGGCAGGTGGTCGATGCGCACGCGCACGCAGGTGTGGAAGAAGAACGTCCCTTCCGCGATCTGCTGCGGCGTCAGCGTGGCGTTGGGCGTCCACGGGACCCACACGTCCGTGCTGCCGCCGGGAGGAATTGACGCCAGCCCCGGGAACTGCGTCGAGTCCACCGTCCCGATCTGCGTGAAGCCGTTGGATCCATTGATGCCCAGCCCGATCGGATTGGTCACGTCGAAATGCACGACCACGTTGAGCGCGGTGGCCGTGCCGTAGTTGCGCACGCGGGCGTAGATGCGGTTGATTTGCCCGATGGCGGGATCGTCGCCGTTGCCCTTGGGCACGGTCCCGCCCGCGAGATCGGACCACGAGCCATAGCGGAAAGTGCCATAGCCGTTCACCGGGCTGTCTATCCAGATGTCGGTGGTCTCATAGGTGTTTCCTGGAGGCGACAGCCAGGGGTTGATGCCCACATCGGGGCGGTTGGCCTGGTCGGAGTAGCGCACCAGCACGTTGTAATCGTCGGCGTCGAACTTCTTGGAGACGTCGATATAGATTCCATCCGCCGCATTGTTAAAAACGTCGCCTTCGTGCCACAGCTTGTCTCGGTCGCCGCCGTTGCCCTGGAGCGTCACGGTCTGGGCGCCCCCGGGTGTCACGCGCTCGATCAGCACGCCTTCGTCGGGGATGCCGTTGAAGTTGCCGTTCAAATCGTCGCCCAACACCTTGCGCCGCACGCTCACAAGGTAGTACGCGCTGTTGCTGCCGCCGATATAGGCCCGGATAGCCTGTAGGTTCGGCTTGCCTGAAGGGTCGTACTCCTGGGCATACAGGGCGACCTGAGCGCCGCCGGTCGAAGGCTGGATGACTTTGTACTTGGCGTCGGGCATCCATCCAAAGTCCACGCTGGTCTGCTTCTCGAATACACCGGTCTGGCCGGGATAGTTGGCGTCCATCTGCTCAAATGAACTGTTGTAGTTGCTGGGATGCAGTATGTTTCGCTGGAACGCATGGCCCAGTTCGTGGGCGAACCGCCCCCAAACCAGAACGTCGCTGGAGCCGGGATTCTCACTGAAGATCGCACAACCCACCAGGGGCGTGTTGGTCGACCCCGGACCCATGGGTAGATTGCACTTTCCGCCCTGGCCACGATGAAAATTGGCCGCGTTGGTCTCCGCCATCACCACCAGGACCGCATCCACATTGGTCCAGTTGATGCCGCTCGGCGACGCCGCGATCGCATCGGTCAGGACCTGGGTGAACTTGCCGCCGCTGGACAAATCGCCTCCCGCGTCGGGCGGCGTGTCGATGTACGTACTGCGATTGCTGGGCAGTTGAAACAGCGTGCTCACCTGCGCCGTGATGGATATGTTGCCGTAAGAACTGTGCGTCCCCCACAGCGTGTTGATGTCGGAAAAGAACGTCTGGATTTGTGCCTGCGTGTACCGCGATGTGTTGGTGTAGTCGTGGAAGTAGACGCGCAGCACGACGACGTTCTTGTTTCCTGTCAATACCTGGGCAGACGCGCTGGGGGCGGACATGACGCCCACAGCCATGAGGACAATGCGGATGAGTAGAAAAGCAGGTCGTTTCATGAAGTTGCTCCTCAGTGAAAGATTGCTGCACCCCGAGGGGGCGGTTCGCGAGTCGCTGAAACGATAACACCTTTTCCGCTTCGTGCAGTACCACTTTTGTGTGGCGTTATGCAGATATTAGATATCAGGCCCGAATCGATCATCGGTCGTCGGTCGTCGGTCGTCGGTCGCGGATTCTTCAGGTGCGGTGGGAGAAAAGGAAAAATAGATGCATCCTCCTCCTTCGACAAGCTCAGAGTACGGAATGACAATCGGGAAGACGGAGCGAATCTTGCCGTTCTCCCGCTCGGACTACAATCATTCCAATCATGGCCCTCACCGAACCCTCGCAAAAAAACGTCCTCGGCCAACCGCTCGAAGTCTGCGGACTCGACCCTGAAACCGGTTTCTACCGCGACGGTTGTTGCAATACCGGCCCCGACGACCTCGGCCTCCACACCATCTGCTGCATCGTCGATAAGAAGTTTCTGGCCGCGTCCGCGCGCCTCGGCAACGATCTCTCGACGCCCATGCCGCAATACGGCTTCCCGGGGTTGAAGCCGGGTGATCGCTGGTGTGTGTGCGCGGCCCGCTGGTTTCAAGTTCAACAAGCCGGCGCCGCGTGTCCGGTGGTGCTCGAAGCCACGCACGAGGCCACGCTCGAGGTCGTGCCTTTTGAAGTCCTCCTCCAGTATGCCGTGATTCCGCAAACGCTCCAGTAGAAGTCGATAGCCAGATGATGCGTGGGCCTTTCCGGTCACGTTTTACACAGCGTTGATCACGTTTTGCTTGACAGCCCGGCCCCAAGGCCTGACCCTAGACGTGTTGAAATCAGTCATTTTCTAGCCGCATCCCGATGCGTTCGCGGCCCATTGGAGAGTCATGCGCAATCTTGTCATTCGTCTTTGGATATTGGTCGCTTTTATCGGCATCGTCGCCGTTCCCGTTCATGCCCAGGGCGGCAACCAGGGCGTCGTCGAAGGCTTCGTCACGGACGCCTCCGGAGCGGTCGTCGCCGGGGCCTCCGTCGTCATCACCGACACGGCCAAGGGCACTCAGTTCACGGATTCCACCGACAGAGCGGGACGCTTCGTCTTCGCGGTGGTTCCCTCCGGAACTTACAGCCTGAAGGTGCAACAGCAGGGCTTCGCGACCAGCGAGACTGCCAACGTTATCGTAACGGTGGGCGCAAAGATCAGCCTTCCCGTGGTACTCGGCGTGGGCGCGGCGACCCAGCATGTGGAGGTCAACGCCGACGTTCCGGTGGTCGATACCGTCCGCACCACGGTCGCCGAATCCGTCAACGCCCGCGCCGTGTCCGAGCTTCCCGTCAACGGCCGCAACTTCCTCGACTTCACCCTGCTGACGCCCGGCGTGGTGCGCGACGTGCGCGGCGGCGATCTCAGCTTCGGCGGCCAACGCGGCACGCTCAACTCGCTTACCATCGACGGCACCGACAACAACAACACCTTCTTCGGCCAGTCCCTGGGACGCAGCGGATCGGGCCGCGCGCCCTACCAGTTCAGCCAGGACGCCGTGCAGGAGTTCCAGGTCAACACCAGTTCCTACGCGCCGGAGTTCGGACGCGCCGGTGGGGCCGTCATCAACGTCGTCACCAAATCGGGCACCAATCAATTTCACGGCACCGCCTTCGAGTTCTTCCGCGATCGCGGCCTCAACGCCAACGACGAGATCTATAGCCAGCAACTCGCCTTCTTCCGCAGCGGCCTGCGCTCCACCGCGCCGTTCAAGCCCGCCTACCACTTCAACCAGTTCGGCGGCAACGTCGGCGGCCCCATCTGGAAGGACAAGTTCTTTTTCTTCTTCGACTACGACGGCCAGCGCAACAACGTCGGCATCCCCGTCAGCCTCAGCCTTCCCGCGCCCATCGACGCCGCGACCACCGCCGCCAACGCCTACCTGCTGGCCCGCAGCCAGACCTATCTCACCGGCTTCAACCAGAACGTGTACCTCGGTAAAGTGGACTGGACCGTCAACCAGCGCAACCGCATCAGCGTGCGTTACAACGGTCAGCGCTTTCAGGGCACCAACCTCGAGAACAGCGGCACCACCAGTGCCGCCGAGCACACCGGCTCTTCCAATGTCAACACCGACACCTACGCCGCCGAGTGGAACTCCACCTTCAGCGCAAGCCTGACCAACACCCTGCGCGTGAGCTATCAGAAGGACGATGAGCCGGGCCTTTCAAACTCGCAGAACCCCGAGGCCGCGGTGCGCAGCGCGGGCGCGACGCTGCTCACGGTCGGGCGCAACAACTTCAGCCCGCGGCAGACCAAGGCCACGCGCCAGCAGTATGCGGACTATGTCACCTTCGTCCTCGGTGGCCACACTCTCAAGGTCGGGGGCGACGTCCTCAAGGACACGATCCTCAACTTTTTCCCCGGCAACTTTTCCGGCGCCTTCGTCTTCGACAGCACGGAGAACTTCGGACGCAGCCTGCTCGGCCAACCCCTGCTGGCCAGCGCCAACGGCAGCTCTTCGCTGCAACTCACCGAAGCCTACGCCGGCGCGGGAACCAGCGGCCCCACCACCCATCCCGACAACCTGCAACTGGCCGGCTTCGCGCAGGACGACTGGCGCGCCTCCCGCCGCCTCGACCTCACCTTCGGCGTGCGCTGGGACCGGCAGAGCTTCCACCAGCCCGGCGTCTCCAACCCACTGGCGCTGGCCACCGGTTTCAACACCGCCGTGGCACCGGTCGACGACCTGAACTTCGGGCCGCGTGTCGGCTTCGCCTACCAGCCTTATAACGACTCGCGCACGGTCATTCGCGGTGGGGGCGGCATCTTCTTCGGCAACACGCCGTCCATCCTGCTCGGCACGGCCAGTTCCAACAACGGCATCAACCTGCAGACGTTTACCTTCCAACCTACGGCGGCGAACCCCTCCTTCCCACTCAACACCTCCTATCCCAACAACACCTGCGGGGC
>JALYTE010000098.1 GCA_030854435.1 Acidobacteriota bacterium
CCGCAGAACCTCATCACAATTCTCCAAAAAAGCGGGCACGATGTCACCGTCACCGACACCCGCTACTTCGCCAACTTCGCGCACCTGCACTACAACGGCCAGGACGTGATGGCTCCCTTCTGGATCGACTCCCAGATCGTTGTTCCCAACTCCGGCGGCCGCCCGCTGCTGGTCCCCGTCGCGCACGCCGAGTACGAGTGGCACATCCGCGGCCCTCTGATCAACGCCGACGTCAGCTACTACTTCGGCGTCGACGGCAAGAGCCAATGGCGCACCATGGACACGCTCGATCAGGCGTGGGTGTTGAAGCGCAACGCGCACACCTATCGCGACGATCAGGCCATCGAAGTCACGCGCCTCGCCAGCCTGCTCACCATCGCGTACATGCATCTGCACGCGGCGCACCCGTCGATTCCCTTCGGCGGCTATTATGCGCTGGGCGTCTGCCAGGACGGCGTGTCGGCCATCGAAATGAAGTTGACAGGAAAAGCGACGCTCTTCCCCAACACCGCCGACGAAGCCCTCTTCAACGACCCGCGCGACGCGGAGATCAACGCGCTCATCGCCGCCGTTCCCAAGGACCGCGACGGCGAAAGGCCCGCGCCCGCGCGCATCTTCGGATCGTTGCCCACCGAAGCCGGGCCCAACAGCGACTTCAGCGCCATCACCATTCCTGGTCTGGCCGCCGACCTGCACGCCGCTCACGAAGCGTGGACCAACGGCAAACTCGTCCGCGCGCATTCGCGGCTACGCGTGGCTTTGATCGTCATTGCGCTGCTTGGAATCGCGGCCATCACCATCAACTTCACCCGCCGCCGCAACATCGAAGACTTCGAGGGCTGACACCTCGGCACAATCTGGGTACACCATTCATGACGGTTTCATCGTCATGAGTGGGACCGCCACATCGTCTCCAGGACTACCGCAAACCACTGTCGATTTTAGCTATTGCGTGCGTCTGTCCCGCCCGAAGTTGCGCCACTTCAACCTTCGCTTTCGCCTTCACCGCCGGCAAATAACCGCGGTAAACGCTGATGTGAAAGCAAGCCTGCTTGAACTCTTCCTCGACATCGAGCTTGCCCGCCTGCATCAACGGCGCAAGATACGCGCGCATCCACCCAATCTGCGCCATGCTCATGCCATGCTTGCCAAAGTCGAGCGCCTGGCCCGTCAGATGCGGTGACGCGCCATCGCCATCGACGGCCGCGGCGTTGCCGTTCACGCGCTGCAGGCGAAGTTGATACTCCACCGTGCGCACCGCGGAGTTGAGCCGCAAAGGTTGACGGAACCGCGCGTAAAAAGCGCGTGCCATATCGGACGCAAAGCTCACCGCCCAGGGCCGGGCGTAGCGGCGGTTCTCCGGCAACTCCCGGTTCACCGCCAACCCCGCGCTCCCCGTCAGCGGCACCAGCAGATGCTGCGCGCGCAGCCGGTCGAGATCGTCATCATCCTGAATGCGGTCGAGGCCGTCGCTGTCCGCCATCGTGTTCTGGTGGACGAGAATGTCCCACGACCCCTTCATCGGCGGGGGCACAATCAGCCTCCCGCGCCGCCTCGCAATATGGCTCGACGCCCGGTGCAAGACCGGCGGGTCGTTGTCGGCCTCGTCCGCCGGACGCGACCTGCGACGCCTGGACTTCGGCGCGGGCTTTCCGGATCGCGTCGCGCTCGTCACCCCGGAGTTCGGTTTCGCGCGCCTCGATTTGCGCTTTGAAGTCTTGCCGCTTTCAGGCGCAGCCTGCACCACGGCCCGGCGCGAAACGGAATGGGCGACCATCAGATGCTGTTCCGGATGATGCCCCACCGCCAGCGCGGGCACTGTCGCCAGCGCCAGCCCCGCTGCCACGACAGCGCGCAGACACACCGCCGCGCGTTCTCTGAAACCGCCCTCAACCCAGGAGTGCTTTGTCATTGCTGGTTCAACTATATAGGGGCCGCGAAGCCGCCGAGCACTTCCCAGCCTAATCCGTGGCGACCGCGTCGGGCTAGTATCGCCGTGGGTTCCGCCCCCTCCACAGCGGGTTTTCGCGATAAAGTGGGTCAGAACCAGCACGAGGACAACCATGCCCCAAAGCTCCGCCGCCCGCCATTTTCGACCCATCGCAATCGCGCTGGCCTTCGCCGGCCTCGCCGCCGCCGCCTTTCTCTGGCACCCCGGCCCCGTCTCCGCGGGCGTAGACCCCGCCAGCGCGGAGTTCTACACGACCAACGTCGAACCCATCCTGAAAGCGAACTGCTACCGCTGCCACGGGGGCGGCCAGAACCATCGCGGCGGCTTGAAGATGGACACCCGCGCCAACCTCATGCGCGGCGGCAAGGACGGTGCCGTCCTGACGCCCGGCCACCCCGAGCAATCGCGGCTCATCACGCTCATCCGCCACGAAGGACCCGCCGCCGACCCCATGCCCATGCCCCCGAAGAGCAAAATCTCCGACGCCGACATAGCAACAATCACCGCGTGGGTCAAAGCTGGAGCGGCAATGCCCGCGGACCCGCAGTAAGGCAGGGAACAGGGAACAGGGAACAGATTGCTAAAGCTTGTTCATGATTGCAACCAACATTTTCCCAACTTCAGCAGAAAGGCCTTCGGTACTGCTCGGGCGTCCGGACTGCCAAAGTTCAACTCGGCTGCGATGACGAGTTGAGTCTGAACATCCATGTTGGATCCTCGCGCCATACCGAGGAACTGCTTGTACTCACCTCTTGTGCGGCGGCCATACCCTTCTGCAATATTGCTTGCGACAGACACCCCAGCCCGGCGTAATTGTGAGCTCAGACCATATACTTCCTTGCGGGGAAAGTTCGCCGTGAGCTTATAAAGGGCAACGCTCATCTGCACGGCGCGCTGCCACACGATTAAATCGCGATACGAATCTCCCACCTGTTCCCTACTCCCTGTTCCCTGTTCCCTATTCACTGCCTCAATACGCCCTCAAGTACATCCGCGAAATCCGGTCATGCCAACCCAGGCCGTCTTCGTCCATCCACGCCCATGCGAGCCCCAGCCCGAACGGGCACGCGGCCAGTAGAATCGCGACGACGCGGAACCGCATCGCGGCCCGACTTGGATTGCAGTCGGAAAAGGTGCAAAGCCCAATGCGCGCATAGCGCATACCGGGAGTCGCTTCGCCGAACGTGAAAAACAGAAGCTGATACATCACAAACAGCGCACACGCCACAGTGGCAGCACTCGCTCCAGCGAGAGGCAAAGGGAGGTTGTGCAGGCGCGCACCGACAATCTCCGCAACCACTGCCGCAAAACCCGCCAGCGCCGCGCCGACGCAACAGCCATCGACGGCTGCGGCCATCAACCGCAACTCCAACCGCGCCGCCTGCGGCTGATGTGAATACTGGAACTGCGCTTCGATGTCCGCGACCGCCTCAAACCTCGGCGCGCCTTCGAGCAGGATGCTCTGCCATCCCGGAGCGCTGGCCGATTCGGCGGGTGCGGTGGAGATTTGCTCCGGCTCGACCTCGAAGATCCGCAACTGCGGCTGCGGCGCGGACTCTTCGCGCAACGGCCCTTCGGCCAGCCGGGGACGCGCCTTCCGCGTCGCCACAAGCTGGCGCGGAAACTCGATCAGGTTCCCCGAGATCGCCACCGGCTCGGCGACGAGTTCCTCAAACTCCGGCGCGCGCCGAAACGCGATCTCGGCGTCCAGCGCCGAAGTCTCGCGTTCGTCCGCATCGGCCACGAGCACAGGCCGTAGCGCATCAATCGCAACACGCGGAGCGTTCAGGTCTTCATACAGCCGCACCGTCAATCCAGACCCAAACTCGCGCATGTCCGTCGGCTCCGCGACCAACTCGGTCGCGGCCACGGCAATGTCCGCCACCGCATACGCCAGCGTGCCGCGCATCTCCGCCTGGTGCGCTGCGATCTCGACTTCGCGAGGCCCGGGTTCCGCCCCATTCCACTGCTCCAACTCTTCCAGCAACTGCATCTGCGCTTCAGCCTTGCGCGTGGCGACTTCGGCCTCGGCCTGCGCCTGCTCCAGCGCGCGCGAAGCTTCCTGCGCTAGAAAATCGCGATACGTGACGCTGTTCCGGTAGCGCGCGGCCACCGCCTCGCGCACTCGCGATACGCCCGGTCGCCCCGCAGGCCCCATCTCGACCGCACGCGCACCCGCACTAACTCCTACCCCAGCGCGACGCCGCCGATGCGCCTCCAACCGCTCGCTCGCCATCTGCTTCAACCCCGCGGCGCTCTCCGCCCCCGTCGCCGCAAAGCTCATCTGTTCGACTGTTTCTTCCTGTTGCACCGCACTACTCATATTTCTCGGCCCTGCATTCTCTCTGGCTCGCGCCGCTGTTACCTGTATCGCGCAAAATCGTCTAAGCTCAAACTCGTGGACGGCCTCGAAAAAGCTTCTCGAAGACCTCGCAATTGGCGTTCTCTGCTATTGCGGCTAGTCCTTCTGTTCATAACTATCATTTCCGCCCTCGCAAATCATCGTGTTCTGCACGCGCAACAGGTAGCAAGCAAGGCACCCCCGGCCTCTACCGACGCCGCGCTTTCGGACCTTCCCGTGGCCGTTCCGTACTCCACCAACTCCGACGCCGACCTTCTGACGCTCGACTCCGACACGCAATCCCGCCACGGCGACCTCTATCGCCTGGAAGGCAGCGTGGTCATCGCCTACCGCGGCCGCACCGTCCACGCCGACCGCATCACCTACGACGACGCCACCGGCGACCTGATCGTCGAAGGCCATGTCGTTATTACTGGCGGCGACAACGATGAGTACATCC
>JALYTE010000126.1 GCA_030854435.1 Acidobacteriota bacterium
ATCCTCGGCATTTCGTACAACGGCTTCACGACGCTGGCGGCGCTGGTGCATCCGCATCCCGCGCTCAAAGTCGCCGTGCCGATGAACCCCATGGTCGACGGCTGGCGCGGCGACGACTGGTTCCACAACGGCGCTTTCCGTCAGCAAAACCTGCCCTACATCTACGAGCAGGACGGCAGCCGCGACAACTCCGTCAAGTGGCCGAGCTCGAACTTCGACGACTACGACATGTTCATGCAAGCCACGTCGGCTGGCGAACTCGGCCGTCGTCGCGGCCTGGATCAGATGGGCTTCTGGCGCAAGGTCGTCGCGCATCCGGCTTACGACGAGTTCTGGCAGGACCAGGCCGTCGATCAGATTCTCGCCAAAGAGCCGCTGGTTGTGCCGACGCTGCTGGTCCACTCGCTGTGGGACGCGGAGGACATTTACGGAGCGATGGCCGTCTACAAAGCCATCAAGCCACACGACACAGCGACCGGCACGCCGGGCGAAAAGGTCTTCCTGGCGATGGGGCCGTGGCATCACGGCGGATCGATCGACGAAGGCAGCAATGTCGGGGCCGTCAAGTTTGGCGCGGACTCCTCGCTCTACTTCCGCCAGCATGTGCTCGCGCCCTTCCTCGCTCACTATCTCAAGGACAGCTCCATCCCGCTGCCCGCGCCGGTCACGGCGTTTGAATCCGGCACCAACAAGTGGCGCAAGCTGACTGCGTGGCCCGTCGTCTGCACCCAGGCGCCGAATGAAAAACCAGCCGCGGCGGCCTGCGCGACGCCGCCTGCGCGGCTCTATCTCCACGCTGGCAATGCGCTCAACTTCAACGCTCCGGCAGCTTCGGAAGCGCACGAAACAGAGTACGTCTCCGACCCAGCACACCCGGTGCCGTTCCGCGCGCGGCCCATCCAGCCCGTCGGGTACAGCTCTCCCGCTGCGTGGGCAGACTGGCTGGCGGACGACCAGCGTGAGGCGTCGGGGCGTCCCGATGTGGCGACGTTCACCTCCGATGTGTTGACTGCTCCGGTCAAGATCGCGGGCGAACCCATCGCCAACCTTATCGCTTCGACCTCCGGCACCGACGCCGATTGGGTCGTCAAGATCATCGACCTCTACCCCGACGAGGTCGCAGGCCAGCCCAAGATGGGCGGCTATCAACTCGCGGTTTCGATGGACATCTTCCGCGGCCGCTACCGCGAGTCCTTATCGCACGCCGCCGCGATTCCCGCCAACCAGCCCGAGTTGTACCGCTTCGCGCTGCCCAACGCGAACCACGTCTTCCTGCCCGGCCATCGGATTATGGTGCAGGTGCAATCGTCGTGGTTCCCGCTCCACGACCGCAACCCGCAGACCTTCGTCCCCAGCATTTTCTTCGCGAAGCCCGCGGATTACCAGAAGGCCACGCAGCACCTCTTCCACTCCGAGAAGGAAGCGTCGTACATCGACCTGCCGGTGGTGGCTGCACCGTAGCGGCAATGGCGGTGCTATCCTCTGCACATCATGCGCGTCCTCCTTTTCGCCGCCCTCGTCCTCGCCGCCACTGCTGCCCCAGCCCAACTTCAGGCCCAACTCTCCGCCGACACCACGGCGAAGATCGACGTCGCCGCGAATAAAATCCTCGCAGAAACCGGCGTGCCGTCGGCCTCGCTCGGCATCGTCGCGGAGGGCAAGATCGTCTACGCCCACGCCTACGGTCTGGCGCGCGTGTCGCCGCCATTGCCCGCGACGCCGGATCTCGCCTATCCCATCGGCTCCATCTCCAAGCAGTTCACATCGACCGCTGTGCTGTTGTTGCAGGAGCAGGGCAAGCTCTCGATCGACGACCCGGTCGCGAAGTACTTCCCCGAGCTGACGCGCGCCGCCGACGTCAAGCTGCGCAACCTGATGACGATGACCTCGGGCTACGAGGACTTCGCGCCGCAAGACTACTCGATTCCACTGTGGTATCAGCCCCGCGAACCTATCGTCACGGTGCGCGAGTGGGCCGGCAAGCCGCTCGACTTCGAGCCCGGCACGCAGTGGCAATACTCGAACACGAACTACGTGCTGCTTGCGCTGATCGTCGAGAAAGTTACGGGCGAGCCTTTCTACAAATATCTCCGCGAGCACGTGCTCGACGCCGCGCATCTTTCCGGCGCTTTCGTCGCCTATGCGGATCGCGACAAGCTCAAGACCACGGGCTACGTCTCCTACGCCATGCAGCCCCCGCGCGTGCTTCCGCTCGAGGCTTCAGGCTGGTACTTCGGCGACGGCGAACTCGCCATGCCCGCCGCTACGCTGCTCAGGTGGGACCTGACCTTCATCAACCAGTCGATCCTGACGCCCGCCAGCTACAAACAGATGGAGACGCCTTTCATATTGAAAGACAGCAAGACCGGAAAACCTGACGCCGGAAAGGACACCAACTACGGGTTGGGCATCTTTGTCCGCGAACGCAACGGGCATCGCATGATCGAACACGGCGGCGAGGTCGGCGGCTACGTCGCTGAAAACGTCGTCTATCCTGAAGACAAGATGGCCATCGTGGTGCTGACCAACGAGGTCGCCTCCGATGCCGCGTCCGGGATCGCCGCCGCCGTCCATGCGCTGCTGGTGCCGAGCGCAGCCGCGCCAGCCAGTGCGCCCGATTCTCTTGCCGCGCAAATGCCAGCCATCCTCGCGGGGTTCGCGAAGGGCGAGATCGACCGCTCGCTGTTTACGTCGAATTGCAATTCCTACTTCAGCAAAGACGCGCTCGCGGACTTCAAGGCCACGCTCGCGCCGCTGGGCGCTGTCACCTCCGTCAAACGCACCCGCACCAGCTTGCGCGGCGGCATGACGTTCGGCCTGTGGAGCGTGACGTTCGCGGGCGGGACGACGCTGACAATGGACACCTATACGCTGCCCGATGGCAAGATAGAGCAGTTCCTCATTCTCAGCAAAGCCTGAGCGTATATTTTGGCTGTTGTTAAAGAGCTCGGTCTTGCTTAAGGGCGCGGCTTCAGCCGTTGAGGTACGTTTTCGGCTGGGCCTGGTGCCTCATTCATCGCGCTTTTGCGATGAGCGGGGTGGTTCGCATCAGTCACCGAAGCAGGCTTACCGTTTGCCCTTGCTCTTCTTGTTGCGTTGGCGGGTCTTGGATTTGCCGCTGCGTTTGGTCGTCAGCGCAGGGCGAGGCTCCTCGACGCGGGCCTTCTTCTTCGAAGGCGCGCGCAGCGACGAAGCCTTCGGCTCGGTTCCCGGCAGCAACGCAAACTGCAACCGCCGCTGTTCGCGGTCGATGCGGTCGAGCAGCACCTCGACCTTCTGCCCAATCGCAAAGCAGTGCCCGGTGCGGGCGCCGCAGAGGGTTCGGTCGGTGTCGCGGAAGGTGTAGAAGTCGCCCACCAGAGAGTTCAGAGGGACCAGACCTTCGATAAAAATGTCGTTCAGCTCGACGAAGAAACCGTACTTTGTGACGGACAAAATGATGGCGTGGAAGTCCTCGCCGATGCGGTCCTGCATGAACTTGATCTTCTTCCACTCGATCAGTTCACGCTCGGCGTCGGCGGCGCGACGCTCGGCCTGCGAGCTTTCGATGGCGATGTCGTTCAACTCGTCGGCCGCAATGGGCGGGACATTCGATTTGTCATCTCGGCCTACAGTTGGATTCCCCAAGAAGCGGGGTGCCCCATGTCCGGATTTTCGGACATGGGTTTCCGGGTCGGCTGCAACCGCATGTTTCCCCTTCGACCGATCCAACTCGATTTGCCAGGGTTGAGCGTCCGTCGAAACGATCGCCCCACCGCGCGGGTCCGCGCCACTCCGCAGCATCGCGCGCAGCAACCGATGCACAATCAAATCCGGATACCGCCGAATCGGCGATGTGAAGTGCGTATAGGAGGGCGACGCCAGCGCAAAGTGGCCCTCGTTCTTCTCCGCATAGCGCGCCTGCTTGAGAGAGCGCAGCATGAGGTAGGCGAGGATGCGTTCTTCGGGGTGGCCGCTGATGCGCTTGACCAGCTTCTGGTACATCTGCGGCGTGACTGGAATGCGCTCCGGGATCTCGTGCGTCGGCGCGGCCCGCGAGTCCTTTCCGCGCGCGCTGCGCCGCTGCGTGTCGCGGCGGTCGGCCTTCAGGGTCAGCTTGCGCACGGGCAGGTTGCCAATGCCCAGCGAGTGTCCAAAGCCTGCGGCCGTCTCCTCGAAGTCGACGATGCGCTTGGGGTCGGGCATCTCGTGGATGCGATAGATGGAGGGAATGCCCGTCCGCTCCAGCCAGGTCGCGATGCACTCGTTGGCCGAGAGCATGAACTCCTCGATGAGTCTGTGAGACCAACCGCGTTCCGAGCGCACGATGGCCTTCATGTTGCCGTCGGGGTCGAACTCGACCACCGGCTCGGGCAGGTCGAAGTCGATCGAGCCGCGGCGGGCGCGCTTGGCGTTCAAGCGCAGCGCGAGGTCGAGCATCCGGTCGAAAGCTGGAGGAAGCGACGGATTTTCGGTGGCAATGCGCTCTCGTTCGGCGAGATCCTCCGCCGTTGGCTCCGCGGTAATCGACTTGCCAGCATTCCACGTCGCCGCATCGGGCGAGGCGTCGATGCAGCGCTGCACGCTGGTGTAGGTCATCCGCATCGCGCTGCGGATGAGGCCTTCGCAGACGCGATAGCCGACGATCTCGCCGCGCGGGTCGATCTCCATCACGCAACTGAGTACAAGGCGGTCCTGGTTGTGCAGCAGGCTGCACATGCCGCTCGAAAGCGCGTGCGGCAACATCGGCACAGCGCGGTCGGGGAAGTAGACGCTGGTGCCGCGCACCCGCGCCTCGGTATCGAGCGCCGAGCCGGGGCGGACGTACCAGCTCACGTCGGCAATATGCACCTGCAACTCGGTATTGCCATTTTCGAGCGGGCGCACCAGCACGGCGTCGTCGAAGTCGCGCGCCGTCTCGCCGTCGATGGTGACGATGGGCAGGGCGCGAAAGTCCTCGCGCTCGCGAAGATCGTCCGGCGTCAGCGTGGCAACGGACTCCCGCGCTCGCTGGGCCGCTTCGGCCAGGACTGGCGCTGAAAATGTGTGCGGAATATGGTGTTTGCGGATGACGATTTCGACGTCAACACCGAACGCATCGGGTGGCCCCAGGACTTCGATCACGCGCCCGCGCGCCGGACGGCCGGGGGCAGGGAAGTCGGTAATCTCCACATCCACCGCCAGCCCCTCCAGCGGGTGCAATGCGACGTGGCGCGGTTCCACCAAAGTCGGGCGCGCCTCGCTGCCCAGCGTCCGGTGCGGAGACTCAGGTCGGACCGGAACGACTTCCGCGCCTTCCGGGATCGCAATCAGCGTCGCGACACGTTCATCCAGCGGCGTCACGAAGTTGCCGGACACTAAAGAGCCGCGGTCCCCGCGCTCCCGCTGCCGACCCGCCGCCGCATAATGAAAAACGCCCACTACAGTGGGATTGCTCCTCGTCAGCACGCGCGCAATTTTGCCGGAGCGTCGACCGTCGCGACCCGGCGCGGCTTCGTCCACCAGCACGAGGTCGCCCTGCATCGCGCCATTGATCTCATTGGGAGGAATGAAGATGTCTTCCATGCGACCTGTTTTGGCTGCGTCCGGCCGAACGAACCCAAACCCATCGCGATGCAGATCCAGCCGTCCGCCGACGAGGCGGTCGCGCCCGGAGCGGGCCTGCGCTTCGATCCCCTCCGACCGCGTTGTGTCTCGCTTCACACCCGCCGTTGCAGGACCGATTTTGGGATTGGCCCAGACATCGTCTTCCGGCTGCGTCAGGTCACCGCGCGCGACCAGGAGGCCGAGCTGTTCCAACAGCAGCCTGCGTTCACGCCCACCGCCCAGGCCAAGCTCGCGAATGAGTTGTTTGTAGCCGGACTTCCGGCCCGTGGAGCGGGCAATCCGCGCCAGCAGGTCGCGGTCGGTGTGCGGATGAGATGAGCGGGGCATTGAAGACGAGGATACGCGATGAGCAACGTCCCGTCCGCGAAAGCCACATCCCGGTTTGACAAGTTAAGGGCTGGCTATGGGCTGGCAGTATCGTTAGAGTAATCAATCGTAATGTTACTCAAGTAACGTTACGATTGATTACTGTTTCCCTATATAAGTGACCTAAATAGACGCACGCGAACGCTAAGGATAATCTTTTTATAGCAGGAAGTCAAGCATTTTTTATGTTTTGAGCAAAAGAAATTGTCGGACATTGATTTCCCCAACGTTTCACCAAATCTTTCCAGGAGACCTGAACCCATGAAAAACTTCACGATTCGCGCCTTTGTTATCGCTCTCGCACTTGCCGGAGTAGTCTCGACGGCCCATTCCAAGGACACCGGTCGTGTCATGGTGACAAGCGCCTCCGCCTATCCGACACCTATGTGCCCGCGTAACTCCCCGAACGGCTGCGGCATCGACTAAGAACGCGACACTTTTTTAGACAGTGACTACA
>JALYTE010000132.1 GCA_030854435.1 Acidobacteriota bacterium
ACGATGAAGCCAGTGGAATGGTCGCTGCTATCCGCCACTGAAAGTCGGAGCGTGTCGCGATAAAACGCGGTGCACATTTCCAGGTCCCGTACAAACAACACTGCCGCCGCAACTTTTTTCAACATGGCACCATTTTAAGATGAGGTGGCCGTTTCTTCAATGCCACGAGGTTGTGCGCAACCAAACAGGCGGCATCTTGTCTCCCGCCCGTCGCGCGCGATAGCTTGCGCCCCGCCCGGGAGTCACACAAGTGGGAAGGGCAGGCAGAGAGTCGCATCGCTCATAAAATGGTCGGGCTTCCTTAAATCGGGTCGACAGGGCGACGCAAACATCGTGAACTCTGCTTATGAGAAATGGGCTGGCATTAGGACTTTTGCTGGTGAGTTTTCAGTTTGCGTTTGGTCAGACGCCGGCGGCCAGTCCGAGCGCGACGGCGGTGCCGGCTCCGCCCAGTTTCTGGCGTTGCGATCTTCCCGGTGGGAACTACGAGGTCAACGTGCACGCCATCGTCTCGGTCAGCACCCATGAGTATGTGGTCGATGGAGTGGCCCGGGTCCGGGAGGTGAATGTCGATACCCAGGGAAACATGGCGGTTCGTTTTTATTTTATCGATCAGAACGTTCCGAAAGCGCCGCTGGGGGTGGGACAATCGGCTATCGATCGGGTGAGCGACCTGGCCAAAGAAGCAACCCAGCGGGTGGGAGCCGACGATGTCTGGAAGCGGGTGGTCAAAAGTTATCCGGCCACCACGCACGCGCACACGATCGAGTTCCGGCTGGGGAGCGACGACGAGATGAACCAGATTTTAACGAGCGTGCGCCGCTCCTTTGAGACGGGCCGCGGCGGATCGATCAAGCTGGGGACCGATTAATCAATTAATGTGGGATGAGGTCGAGCAGACTTTTGGCGGTGTCGAGAACCGCGTCCTGAGAGTTCTGCATTAACTCGCCCGCGGCCGCCGCGAGCAAACGAGGAGTAAGATCTTCTTTGGGATGCGCGACCGGGCCGGTGAGGTGAAGGGTTGTCCAAAAGTATCCGTCGCGCGCCACCGTAAAAACGCGGGCCTGCGAACCGGGCAGCCATTGCAAACTGGCGGAGGTCACGCCGATTTGAAAGAGGCCGTCGATTTGTCCGTCCCTGACGGTGAACGATCCTTCGGCCCGCAACAACCCTTCCGACTCAACCACCACATCACGCGCCGTAAGAAGGGAGCCGTCGCGAATAAAAGAGAGCGAGGCTTTGCTCAGGCTCATCCGACGAAATCTTTCCGTGTGAGTAAAGGTGGCGATTTGATCGAGTAAAGGCAGCGCTTCCACTTGTCCCTCGCTGAGGAGAAGATTGCCTTCCACGCGCATGGTTCCCGGTGTGAGAGATGCGTGAATTTTGGCGCGTCCGGCGAGCTTTCCGCTGAGACGCGCTCGCCAGTCGGAGGGAAGAAGAGGATCGGCGGGGACATCGACGAGCTGGGCCTGGAGGTCAGCGGCGTCGCGAAAATTGACCTCGCCGTCCACGGTGATGCGGCCGGTGCCGCCGCGCAGCGCAGTTTCCGTGATGAAAAGGGTAGAACTGTTGTAGCGCAGCCTGGCTGAATCGATCTCCAAGGCCGGCCAGCCAGTCTGCGAAACGCGTCCACCCTTCGCATCGATCAGCCAGGAATCGCCCGACGGCGTGAGAGTAAAGCTGCTCCCGGTGACCTCACCGGCGGAACTGGTGCCGCGCCCCCAGCGCCAGGATGATTGCGCGACGCGAGCCGCGCGAAGATCAAGTCTCCAGGCGGATGAAAGAGATGGCGTCTCCGATCTTCCCTGTTCCATGGCCTCGGAAGAAGGCGGGGATGCGGTAATGGGATGCTCAACGAATTGCACATCGAGCTGCTGCACGGTGAGCTCGTCGATTTGCCAGCGGCGCTGTAACATTCCGCCCCAATTGAAGAGGGCGCGAATCTGGTCGGCCCGTAATTCCGAAAAGAATGCGCTGGCCCCTCCTTCCGCCTTAAATCCATCGGAATAAAATGTTCCATCGGCGTAGTGCAACGGCAGAAAAGCGCCGTTCGCCTTGAGGGCATGCCCGACGGCCGCGCTGATTTTGCGCTGGAACGCGTCGCTGCGCAGATACCATGAAAAGGCGAAGCGCAGAGCCACTGCGAGGAGGACAAGAGAGACCGCGCCAAGAAGGAGAAGCGTCCGCGGCGTGAGACGGCGAAAATCGTTCATCAGTGCTTGGCAACGCTAGCTCAAGCACAGCACAATCCAACACCCATGCTGGAACTCCGCCAAGTCACTCTCGCTGTCGGACGTCCTCCTGAGGAACGCGATCTTCTTCATAAAGTCAGCGCCCAATTTCAACCGGGGAAACTTCACGCCGTGGTCGGGCCGTCCGGTTGCGGCAAGAGCACGCTCCTGAGAATCATCACCGGGATAAAACCGCCGACCGAGGGGAGCGTGCATTGGGGCGGGCGCGACCTGGAGGAGAACGATCTGGCCC
>JALYTE010000143.1 GCA_030854435.1 Acidobacteriota bacterium
TTAGAGGAAGAGAGCGAAGCGTGTTTCGCCTGCCTCGCCTTCCCGCTCGCCCATCAGGCCCGGATTCGCACCACGAACGGCTTAGAGCGGCTGAACCAGGAACTGAAGCGGCGCACGCGGGTGATCCCGGGTGCCCTCTGGGCAGATTTCCGAATCGGGAAGCGTGTTTACGATTGGTGACGGCCTTATGCGCGGAGCAAAGCGAGGAATGGGAGAGCGGCTGGCAGTATCTTGACATGAGCGAACTGCCGCCACTCTTTCGGCAGGAGGCGCTGATGACGCTCGTCGGCTGATAAACGGGCGTGGAGGAAAGTACAGAACTTCAGGGACTTGACCTTCGTGCTCCTCTTTCTCTATGGATTCTCAGCCATTTATGCATCAATCTTTCAGTGGTGGGCGGCCTTGCTGAACTTTATCCCTTCTGCCTTTTTTAGCCTCGTATGTATTGATGGGTTTCTGCGTTTCAAACTCTTGCGAAGCCGTTTGCACTGAAGTTACCCCGCTTTGGTGGACAGGTTGATCTTAGGCCACCTGACCTTCGCTTGTCCAGCTCCTTACATACTCCATCGGTGAACAATAACCAAGTGCCGAGTGGCGTCGCTCGGTGTTATAGAAGCCCTCAATGAAATCGAAGAGTGCGCTCCGCGCCAGCCGATGCGTCGGAAACGCGCGTCCGTCGAGCAATTCGCATTCCAATGTCGCGAAGAAACTCTCCATCAGCGCGTTGTCGTAGCAGTCGCCCCGACTGCCGCGTGAGGCACGGATACCCGCGTCGTGGAGCCGTTGCCCGAAGGTGAGGCTCGTGTATTGGCTGCCGTGATCGGAGTGATGAATGACGCCCGTCTCCGGCCTCCGACGGGCGATTGCCATGTCGAGCGCATCCACGACCAGTTCAGCGCGCAGATGATCGGCCATTGCCCAGCCGACGATCCGCCGAGAGAAGACATCGAGGACGACGGCCAAATAGAGGAAGCCCATCCATGTCGGGATGTAGGTGATGTCCGCTACCCAGAGTCGGTTCGGCGCGCTGGCGGTGAAATCGCGCTGCACCCGATCAACGGCAGGGATGCTCTCCGCACCCCGGCGCGTCGTGGTCGTTCCCCGTCGGCGATGGCAACCGGTCAGTCCCGCGATCCGCAGCAAGCGGGCGATCCGTTTGCGCCCACAGGCAAGACCCGTTGCGCGCAGTTCGGCATGAATGCGCGGCACCCCATAGGTTCCCCGACTCCTGGCATGGATGGCGCGCACCCGCACACCGAGGACGTGATCAGCCTCGGCCCGCGCGGACGGCGGTCGTCCGCACCACGCGTAATACCCGCTACGAGAAACGCCGAGCAAGCGACAGAGCATCGTGATTGGATGATGCGCCTTCTCCACCGCAATGAACGCGAAGACCGCTAGCGGATCGCGTTGCTCTCCCTGGCGAAGAAGGCTGCCGCTTTTCCCTCGAAAATCCCTCTCTTCAGGCGGGAATCGGCTCCGCGTCAGACAACGGTGTCAGTGTCACCTGATACCCCAGCGCGGTCAGTCGCTTGATATGGTAGCCTTCCGCGCGCTGGCTATCAATCTGCGCGAAATAATCGCCACCGAGTTCCCGATATGCTTCGCCCCGTTGCAGCACATGGTAGATAATCACCAGCAGACTGTGGGCGACGGCGACAATCGCTTTGTAGACACCCCGCCGCCGCGCCAGCCGCTTGAACTGCGCCGCCAGATACGTCTCCTTGGTGCGCGCCGCCGCCCACGCGCACTCCGACAGCACCCCCTTCAACCAGACGTTGCCGCTCGTCGTCTGTTCCTTCAACCGTTTCCCGCCACTCTGCTTGTTCCCCGGACAGAGCCCCGCCCATGAGGCGAGATGCTTCGCACTCGGAAAGCGCGTCATGTCTGTGCCGATCTCGGCGATGATCGCTGCCGCAGCCGTCGCGCTGACACCGGGAATCGTCTGCAGCAACCCGACCGCTTCCTGCATGGGCGTGAGATGGTCGGTAATCGCCGCCGCCAACTGCGCGATCTGCTCGCCGAGGAAGTCGATCTGGGTCAGCAGTTGGGCGAGCAGCAACCGCTGGTGCGCGGCGAGCCGCCCGTCGAGGGCGCGCCGGAGTTCGACGCGCTTCTTGCGCAACTGTCCGTAGGCCAACGCGGCGAGGATATCGAGATCGGTCTCTCCGGCGACCATCGCATCGAGCATGGCACGCCCGCTCTTGCCAAGAATATTGCTGGCGACGGAGGCGAGCTTGATGTTCGCCCCTTCCAGCAACTTATGCACCCGGTTCACTGCATCAGCCCGTTGCTGCACCAATGTCTTGCGCGCCCGCGTCAACTCACGCAACTCGCGAATCGGTGCGGGCGGGATGAAACTCGCCTTCACCAAGCCGTGCCGCAGCAAATCGGCGAGCCATTCGCTGTCCTTGACGTCCGTCTTGTGCCCCGGCACCGCCTTGAGGTGTTGCGCATTGACGAGCGTGATCGTGCGCTCCTCGTGTTCCAGGAGATTGAAGACCGGCCGCCAATAGACCCCCGTGGATTCCATGGTCACCTGGGTGACACCGTGGCCGCTCAACCAATCATCGAGAGCCAACAGATCGGCGGTCATCGTGCCGAAGGTGCGCACCTGCCGACGCACGCTGCCATCCGGCTCGGTGAGCAGCACACAGGCAACGACACTCTTCTTATGGACATCGAGACCACAACACCGAGCATGTACGACCTGCATACGTCCTCCTCCGCAACGGGTGAGTGAACGGCACGGTCGTGCGGGATGCGGACAACGACAAGTTTCCCTCCCGTGCTCATCGCTCACGCGATGGCAACAATCGTGGTTCCTGGAAGCATCCCGGAGTCAGCTTTTTAGACGGGCTCATGGCACCGGTAAGCGTTCGACTTTCGGCACGACCGTAGGGCAAGTATCGCGCACCTTATTTTCATTGTCGCGGTTGTCCCACCGGGACATCGCGCTTTTTAGGATGTCCCGTTCCTCTTTGAGAATCCGGTTCTCGCGCCGCAACCGCCGTAGCTCATCGCGTTCCTCGGTCGTCAATCCCGCCCGCACACCGCTGTCGGTCTCGATCTGCTTGACCCAGTTGCGTAAGGTCTGCTCGGAGACACCGAGATCATTCGCAATGCGTGAGACCGATCGCTCCCCCTGGTGAACGAGTTGGACGGCTTCGACTTTGAACTCCGGCGGATAGAAGGGAATCGTGCGTGCCATCGGAACACCTCCTTGGGTTCTCCCCAATCTTCAGGTGTCCACGAAACCGGGTCAACTCCAGTGAGGACGCATCATATCCCTACCTCGCTTTCATGTGACGCTGAAGCCGCCGTCCACAGTCACGGTTGTGCCAGTCATCCAGGCGGATTCATCCGAGGCGAGGAAAATCGCCGCGCCGACCATATCTTCCGGCTGCCCGGCGCGGCCGAGCGGGATGCGGCTAGAGCCTGTTATGAACTTCGTCCGCAGGGGTCTGAGAGGCCGAATTCTGCATCAATCGGTTGGATTTCGT
>JALYTE010000168.1 GCA_030854435.1 Acidobacteriota bacterium
ACGCCAGCGGTTCGGTCAACGCGGCGTGCTCGAACGGCATCCCTTCGGGCACAGCCAAAGTGTTCTTCGCGACAATCCGTGAAGGGACGCAAATGTATTCGGCGTATGCGCCGTTGTTGAAGAGCAGTTCGTCGCAGAGGTTCTGCTGGCCATGCAGGCAGAAGAAACACGCATCGCAAGGCGCTGAGTTGAGCGGAACGACGCGGTCGCCCACCTTGAAGTTTGCTACGCCTTCGCCGACGCTCGCAACGACTCCCGCGACTTCGTGTCCGAAGAGGCGGTCGGGCGTCAGCATTTTGGCGTGATAGCCGCGACGATAGACCTTCAGGTCTGTCCCGCAGGTCAGCGCCGCCTCCACTCGTAGCACGAGTTCGCCCGGCCCAGCGGTGGGGACGGGAACGCGCTCCACACGAAGTTCTTGCTGGCCGTGCAGCATGGCCGCTGTCATCTGTTCGGGCATCGCTCTATTTTCGCACTTCGCGTGGCATTTCCGCGCGTTGCTTGGCCGCTCGCATCCGCGCGAACATGTCCGCATCTGATACTCTGAGCCTCGCGAAGCCTTCATGAATTTTCTCTCCCCAGAGTCCTACGCCAAGCGCACCGTCGCCTCCGTGCAGGAGTATGCGCTGCTGTCCGGTCGCGCGGTGGGGAACATCTTTACCGGCAAACGCTACTGGGCCGACATTTTCACGCAGATGGATTCGATCGGGGTCGGCTCGCTTCCCATCGTCATTCTGACCGGGTTTTTTACAGGCTGCGTGCTGGCGTTGCAGGCGGCGGTGTCGCTCAAGGAGTTCGGCGCGGTCGGCATGACCGGAAGGCTGGTCGCGCTTTCGATGGTCAAGGAGCTTGGCCCGGTACTCACCGGCCTGATGGTTTCGGGGCGCAACGCTTCGGGCATGGCCAGCGAAATCGGCTCGATGAAGGTGTCCGAGCAAATCGACGCGATGCGCGCGCTGGGCACCGACCCTATCCGCAAACTGGTAACGCCGCGCCTGGTGGCGACGGTCGTGATGCTGTTCTTCCTGACCATCATCTCCGACGCCTGCGGGACCGGGGGCGGCGCGCTGGTCTCGGTCTTCCTGCTGCGGCTGAACGGCTCGACGTTCTTTCATACCGCGTATATGGCGCTCGATCACGGAGACGTCATCGGAGGCTTGGTCAAGCCGCTTTTCTCGGGCTTCATTATTGCGACCATCGGCTGCTACTACGGGATGACGACCACGGGCGGAACGCAGGGCGTGGGCCGCGCGACAACCCAGGCTGTGGTGGTGTCGTCGGTGCTCATCATTCTGGTCGACTTCCTTGTGACGCAACTCATGATCGGGATATTCGGCAGGTAGACACAGATGAACTCCATTTATCTGAAGCGGACTCCGGTGGAGCTTGAGGCGGACACGCCCATGGTCGAGTTCCGCAATGTGTCGCTGAAGTTCGACAACAATCAGGTCCTCACGAAGATCAGCTTTCGGGTGATGCGGGGCGAAACGCTCATCATCCTCGGCCCGGCGGGCGTCGGCAAAAGCGTGCTGATGAAGCTGGCCAACGGCCTGCTCTTACCCGACTCCGGCGACATTCTCATCTTCGCCAAATCGTTGCGCGCGATGACCGACGCTGAAATCTACGAGATGCGCGCGCATGTCGGCATGGTGTTTCAGGAGAGCGCGCTGTTCGACTCGCTGACCGTCGAAGAGAATGTCGCCTATCGACTACTGGAAGAGCGCGTGGACGAGAAGGAAACGCACGAGCGCGTGGTGGAAGCGCTGCGGTTTGTCGAGCTGGAGAAGGCCATCGCGAAGTTTCCGTCGGAATTGAGCGGCGGGATGCGGCGGCGCGTTTCCATCGCGCGAGCCATCATCAACAAGCCCGACCTGATTCTCTACGACTCGCCGACAGGCGGGCTTGACCCCATCACCTCGACCACCATCATCGAGCTGGTGGTGAAGCAGCGCGATGTTTCACACACCACGTCGCTGCTGATTACGCATCGGCTGCAGGACGCTTTTACGCTGGCGACGCACCGCTGGAACGTGCAACTTGGGCATATGGAAAAAATTCCCAACGGCGGCATCGACGACAGCACCAAGTTCCTGGTGCTGCACGAAGGGCGCGTGGTGTTCGATGGAACGACGCTGGAGCTTGTTCGGACGGAAGACCCGTGGCTGAGGCAGTACAT
>JALYTE010000222.1 GCA_030854435.1 Acidobacteriota bacterium
TCCTTATTATGCAAACTGGTCTGTAACACTGCGAGGTGATGATGTACCGAGTAACTTTACGCGTTGAGGGGGTGCCACCTGAGATTGGCGCGCAGGCGGCTGCGGACATCACCGCGAGTTTCAAGGAGCGGCCTTGGCAGGAGAACGCTGTTTGCGCCTACATAGACGGTGGGCTGACATTTATTTCTGAGAACGATTTCGATGAAGAGGGCTTGGCCACACAGGACGAGTTTGCGCACGAGTATAGCGGCAACGTTCCGATTTTCGATGAGGACAACGGGAATTTGCGTATCGAAAGAGTCGAAGCCTTCTAGCTAGCGCCCTTGTGATGGATCTGCGCTAGCAGCGACATCCATATCGAGGAAGAGTTTTGGAAAGCCGGTCGCGTAACAGTTGCCATCAGGAGCATAAGTCTTCGCGCAACTCCTGGTGATTTCGGGGCGGCGCGGCGACTGCGCGTACTGCCAGGCGACGATGTCCGGCAACGCGGTGGCGGAGAGGGGTTTGGGCGCAAGTGTGCAGCCAGGGGCAGGCGGGCATTCGTCCTGCGCGTCGAAGATGGCGACGGTATGGAGGTGTTGTTGCCGCACGCGGTTGCGGACGTCTTCGACGGTGGTGATGAAGACGCCGGGGTCGTCCTCGACGCGCTGGCCGCTGGCATAGACGCCGGGTCGGTAGGCGGACGCGGCGACGGATTCAGTCCACGCGAGCAGGTACGCGGCTTGCTCGTCGAGCAGGCGTCCGCCTTCTTCCTGGTCGAGAAAGATGATGGTGTGGACTGGAAAACCCTCACTCTCCGCGGCGGTTATGGCGGTGGCAGCATCGTTGCGACCGAGGGTTGCGGGTGAAGTTCCGGCCTTGCGTGCCTTGATGATTTCGGCGTCGAGCTGGCCGTTGGCGAGTACGAGGAAGCCCCAACCCTGCTGCTTCAGGGTTTTGCGCTTGCCCTGCCATTGGTTGAACATTGCACCCGGCGGAACGGTGAGCCAGTAGCCGGTGAACGCGAAGGTGTTGCGCATCGCGGCCATCGTGGCGTCACCGGGGTACTCGTTGCGATCGAAGCCCAGAAATCGCTTTTTGTCTGCGCTAACAGAAGAGGGGTGCCCCGTGTCCTGCCCTGAGCTTGCCGAAGGATCCGAATTTTCGGACATGGGAGCGGCGGAGATAGTACCTTGCGAACGAGTGCATCCCAACGAGACCAACATTGCAACGCCGACAATCAATCCCCACAATGTACGCATCCGAGAAAACCTCATCGCCAGACTACATCGGCTTCCGGATACAATCGCTCATAACGGCCCCGCGTCGTCCCAATCCTCTCCGCTAGGAAATTTTATGACCATCCAACCTGTAACGCCATCCCTTCCATCGCACGACCCGCGCTATCCGACGGGCAAGTTCGAAGCCCCCGCAAACATCACCCCCGAAGACCGCCGCTACGCTATTGCGACCATCGCCGAGATGCCGGAACTTCTGCGCGACGCCGTGCGCGGGCTGTCCGAAGAGCAGATCGACACGCCCTATCGCGACGGTGGATGGACGGTGCGCCAGGTGGTGCATCATGTGGCCGATTCGCACATGGCGGCGATGCATCGCCTACAGCGCGCGCTGACCGAAGACTGGCCGGAGGTGCATGGGTACAATGAAGCGGCGTTCGCCACGTTGCACGACGCGACCGCGCCGGTGGTGTGGTCGCTGGACCTGATCGAGGGGCTTCATGCGCGCTGGGTGATGCTGTTGCAATCACTGAGCGAAGAGCAGTGGCAGCGCGGGGTCAAGCATACCGACCGCGGTAAGATGGGGATCGAACTGACGACGGTGCTGTACGCGTGGCACTCGCGGCACCACGTCGCGCACATCACGCATCTGCGCGCGACCAAAGGCTGGTAGGCGGGGAATCCGGGCGGTGGTGATAGCGTAGCGTCATGCCGCCGCCCCGAGGTCCTTCCGCGGAAATCGCACAGACTCCCGCGCAACTTGCCGTTGCTATCGAAGACTTCATTGCGGCGCACGCCGAGTCCGCAGTGCTGGAAGACGGCAAGGTCGTCTTTGATTTACGCCGGAACTCTCCGGAGCAGGCGAAGTACACGCTTTCTACCGAGCACAATCGCTGCACGCTGCACCTGTGGAGCGAGCAGCGGAATCTTGTGCGGCGCGTGATTTCTGCAACTACGCGCGGCGGTTCGCTGCGGCTGGCGACGCAGCGTTTCGGCCAGGCGCAAACGAAGCTTCTGGAGCTGGTCGCGTCGCGCGAACTGCGCACGCCGACTACGCGCGAGACCGCCCGCACGCGCTATTTGAAGACGCTGGAACGGGTGTTGCAGCGCGGCTTTCCGGAGTTCAAGACGGACGGCTTTCGCACCGCGATGGACCTCGAACGCAGCTTCGGGCCAGCGTATGAGCGCGGCTCGCTGCAGCGTGCACAGCACGCCTTGGCCGACATTGCGGTCAACAAAGAAGAAAGCGCGGCGACGGAGGA
>JALYTE010000225.1 GCA_030854435.1 Acidobacteriota bacterium
GGGATACGCAACGCGCGATTGAATTTGCTTGAAGAGTTTTCCCAGGCGATGAGCGCGGTGAGTTCGACCAGTGCGTCGGCTGAGTAGACGTCGCGCAGGCGAGCAAACAATTCATCGCCGACTTCACGCCCGGTGATCGTCATGCAGTCGGCGTATTCCAGACTCAGGCGCTCAACGTCATCGTAGAGAGCGCTCGTCGCGTACTCGCCAAGCGCCAGGATCTTGTCGTCGGAGAGACCCAGTTCACTGCCCACGGCAGCGTTGATGTCCTGTCAGAACTCGCACTCGTTGAGTGACGCCACCCGACGGTTGATCAGTGCCTTGAGCTTCCCATCGATGAGTCCCGAGCCATCGATGCCGCTGAACATGGCGCGTACCCCCCGAAAGATCGTAGGGCGTCGGGCATAGATCTGGTTATTGAGCAATGGCGCTCCCCACTTGGCGGTCTGCGCCTCGAATACTGCGCGAATTGGACGGTCAACCGCCTGCGGATCTACTCCCTCGATGCGTGCCATGCAATCCTCCTCTATTGGTCACTGGAACTGGAGAGCGAACCGTGATGCTTCTCACTCGACCCGCGCTATCGCCTGAGGACAGCGTGCTTCTCCTCCACTGTATGCGCAGGCCCGAAATGTGACAAGAGACGGTGCGGCGTCCATAGTGAGCCTCTTTGACCGCCTTCTGATCATGCTGGGGACATAAAGGTAGGGTACCGCCAAGGGTTCTCGTCGCTCTCGGCTCGGCTATCGTAGGAGCGATCTGCGCTCGCCCGTCGCCGTCACTGCGGTCTCCACCGATTTGGGGCAGGCATGTCGGGAGGACACGCTGGTAGAGGGCGCCGCGGGCGAACGCAGGTCACCCCTACCCGTCCCCGATCACCCGTGAAGGAGACCGCCTCTATGCCGTATCTAAACCGTATTGGGCTAAAGCCGGGGCTACGGATCAAACCCCGTCAGAACTTCCGGCACGTGGTTGTGCCATAGCGGTGGCCGAAAGGCCAGTGTTTGCGCCACCCGTCGCTCTGTGATAGAACAGATCCGCATGGGCGCTACGCGCGCACCGGATCGTCGAGGCCACCAACTCGTGGTCGAACTACGGCCAACTCCGACGCAGCACCGACCGCTGCTACTGACAACCAGAAAGGGTTTTGATGACACAGTCCGTCCGCGTTCAGAACTTCATGGTGTCCAGCGATGGATACGGCTCCGGCGAGGGGCAAAGCCGTGATCGCCCGTTCGGCCACGCCGATCCGGGTGCGCTCTTCTTCTGGGCGGGCGCCACCGCTCACTGGCCCAACCGGACCGAACCCGGGGGAACCTACGGCCTCGACGACTACTGCACTCGCGACTTCACCAACAACATCGGCGCCGAGATCATGGGGCGCAACAAATTCGGTCCGCAGCGGGGTCCATGGGAGAACTACGACTGGCAAGGATGGTGGGGAGACGAACCCCCGTTCCACACGCCGGTGTTCGTCCTCACTCATCATGAGCGACCGTCGATCACTCTGGGGGACACCACGTTCCATTTCCTCGATGCGTCTCCGAAGGACGCGCTGGCTCAGGCATTCGACGCCGCCGAGGGCAAGGACGTGCGAATCGGCGGGGGTGTTGCCACGGTCCGGGAGTTCCTCGACGCCGATCTCATCGACATGATGCATATCGCCGTTGCGCCAGTCGAACTCGGTCGCGGCGAAAGGTTGTGGACGAGTCCCGACGAACTTGTCGACCGTTTTCATTTGGAGCAGATCCCGAGCCCGAGCGGGGTGGTGCATCACTTTTTCTGGCGGTGACTTTTCAGACGGCTTGACTTGCCCGGTTTTCATACGATTCCGCTGCCGTGCGCCCCGATGAGCCAGCGATCCAACGTGTCGGCATCGCGATCGCGAACCATCCGCCGGAAGGCAAGAACGAGGGAGAGCCAGCTTGGTTTACATAAAAACACGGATACTGCCGTGCAGGCGGGCGATCCCACGCTGGTCATGATCGGCTAGCCGGCACCATTTCTGGAGCGCGAATCGTGCAGATCGTGGCCTCTCATTCAGCGGTTTTTCGGCCACGGAAACAGCACATATGTGTAAAGGAGGTGGTGGCGAGATTTGCTACGGATGGTTCCGATCTTCAGTGCGAACAGCGAGCGGCCCTGACCTACGGACGGGATGCGCCAACGGGGCGCGTCCATGCCAGGGAGAACCTGGTACCATAACGGCACGATGCCCATGGTAACGTGCCCCAGTTGTGGGGAAGAGACACCGGCCGCCATGCGATTCTGCGGCCATTGCGCCGCGAGCTTGCCGCCCTTCTGTCCTTCCTGCCACCAACAGAATCCGTCTGGAATGAGCTTCTGCGGATTTTGCGCAAGCCCGCTGGCCCTGAGTTCGACCGCGGCGGAGACCGGCGGGGCAAGCCGGCCGGCTCAATCCGCCCATGGAGACCCGCCGGCTTCCACCGCTGTTCCACCCGGTGCCGGCGCCTCCGATGCGGTCGCGCGACACACCACCGCGCCGGAGGAGGAACGCCGCCTGGTGAGCGCTCTCTTTTGCGATCTGGTCGGCTTCACGCCGCTGGCCGAAGAGCTGGACCCGGAAGATGTCCGGGATATGCTGTCAACGTACTTCGCCGCCATGAACGCCCAGGTCGAGCGGTACGGTGGCTTCGTCGAGAAATACGCCGGCGATGCGGTTCTCGCCCTCTTCGGCGCCGTCTCCGCGCGAGAGGATGACGCGGAGCGCGCGGTACTCTGCGCCCTGGGCATGCGCGCCGCCATCACTCCGCTGGTGGAGAGAGCCAGAGAGACCTGGAACGTCCAGCCCCAGATTAGGGTGGGCGTCAATACCGGTGAGGTGATTCGAGGACACTGGTCGGCGCCCGGCTGGCAGGACATCGCCGTGACCGGCGATTCGGTCAATTCCGCCGCGCGCATTCAGGCCGTGGCCGATCCCGGCGAGATCCTGGTCGGTTCGGAAACCATGCGCCTGACCCGGCGACGTATTCGCTACGGCGAAAAGCGCGAGTTGACGCTGAAAGGGAAAATGGGGACGGTCGCCGCCTATCCGGCGCTTGGTCTGCGCGAGCAGTTCGGGGAACGCTGGGAGCTTAGCGGCTTGGCGACCCCGCTCGTTGGACGCGACCGAGAGTTGGTCGAGTTGCTGGACCTCTGGGTCCGGGCGCAGAGTGGTGAAGGCCAGCTGGTGACGCTGGTAGGCGATGCCGGCGTCGGTAAGAGCCGATTGCTCAATGAAGCACTCGACCGCGTGGGCGCCGGCGGCCCCATCCGCGTGATTCGCGGACGTGCCCTCTCCTATGGGCAGGAAATCTCACTCTGGCTCATCGCTGATCTGTTGCGCGGCCTCTTCGGCATTGGCGAGGGAGATCGACCGGAGGC
>JALYTE010000421.1 GCA_030854435.1 Acidobacteriota bacterium
CGTCTTGGGCCCGCAAAAAGGCCACTAAACGTCAACCCAGAGCAAAAAACAACAAGAAAAGAACTGCGAACAACGAAAAAAAAGATGCGAAAATGAATTTCCACCAAAAGAAGATCATTTTTCCGCAGCCTGTAAAGCCGTTTGATTTTATTGTCTTTGCGGTACGGCTGAAGCCGTACCCTACCGTCCATCGGATGGTTCCCTAAATGTGTTTCACCTCGGTGGGCATCGGAAAGAATGTGGGGTGGCGATAGACCTTGCTGTTGGCCGGCTCGAAGAACATTTCTTTGTCGGCGGGGGAGCTCGCGACGATGGTATTCGACGGCACCACCCAGATGCTGACGCCTTCGTTGCGGCGGGTGTAAACGTCGCGCGCGTTGTTGATGGCCATCTCGGCGTCGGAGGCGCGTAGGCTGCCGACATGCTTGTGCGCCAGCCCGTGCTGGCTGCGGATGAAAACTTCCCAGAGCGGGATTTCTTTTTTCATGGCACTCACTTTCTGGCAATCAAAGTAGAACAATCACTAATTCATATGTAGAGCAAGAACAGGCAACCACAAAAAAAGCAGGTCCTTCGCTTCGCTCAGGATGACAATTCAAAATGGACGCGACACCTAGAGGATTACGCTCTAAGCTGCCCGCGACGTGCGCTCGGTTTGCTTGTCGGCGTATGCCAGCAGCGCATCGCGGAACCAGGTGCCATCTTCGTGGGCCTTCACGCGCGTTTCGAGGCGCTCTTTGTTGCAGGGGCCGTTGCCTTTGATGACGTTGTAGAACTCGTCCCAGTCGATGGGCCCAAAGTCGTAGTGGCCGCGCTCTTGGTTCCACTTCAGGTCGGGGTCGGGGACGCGCAGACCGAGGTACTCGGCTTGCGGAACGGTCTGGTCGACCATCTTCTGGCGCAGTTCGTCGTTGGAGAAAAGTTTGATGCCCCACTGCGCGGACTGCGCACTGTTCACCGACTCCGCATCGCTCGGCCCAAACATCATTAGCGAAGGCCACCACCAACGGTCGAGCGCGTCCTGCGCCATTGCCTTCTGCGCGGGCGTGCCCTTGCAGAGTTGCAGCATGATGTCGTAACCCTGGCGCTGGTGGAACGATTCCTCTTTGCAAATGCGCACCATCGCGCGCGCGTAGGGGCCGTAGGAGCAGCGGCACAGCGGAATCTGATTGATGATCGCCGAGCCGTCGACTAGCCAGCCGATGGTGCCCATGTCGGCCCAAGTCAGGGTGGGGTAGTTGAAGATGCTGGAGTACTTGGCCTTGCCTGCGTGCAGATCATCGACCATCTTGTCGCGCGATGTGCCGAGCGTTTCGGCGGCGCTGTAGAGATAGAGTCCGTGGCCGGCCTCGTCCTGAACTTTGGCGAGCAGGATCGACTTGCGCATGAGGCTGGGTGCGCGCGTGATCCAGTTGCCCTCAGGCAGCTGGCCGACGATTTCGGAGTGCGCGTGTTGGCTGATCTGGCGGACGAGCGTCTTGCGATAGGCGTCGGGCATCCAGTCCTTCGCCTCGATTTTCACGTCTGCGTCGATGCGGGCCTGGAAAGCCTGTTCTTCGGGATTTAGTTCGGCGATCGAGCGAACTTTTCGGGTCCCGGTATCGACAAGTTGAGCGTACATGCGGGTGTCTCCTGGCCGCTATTCGGCGGTCTCCAGTGCATCTCTATTGTAATCGTTCAGGGATATCCAACTAAGTCCTTCGGCATCCCCTCCGGGGCTAAAGCCCATGCATTTTCGTCCCGTTTACCGCGGGCTGAAGCCCGCTGCTACTCCATCGGGGATTGCTGCTACTCCATCGGGGATTGCTGCTACTCCATCAGGGGATTGCTGCTACTCCATCGGGGGTTTTCGAGCTTGGCGACGAACGCGGTCAGGAAGCCGTTGGTTTGCTGGCCGTCCAAAACGCGGTGATCGACGGTCAGCGTGACGTACATCATAGGACGAATGCGGAAGAGTTCGCGTCCGCCGGTTTCGCAGACGATGGCCCGCTTCTGCATTTTGCCTGCGCCCAGAATGGCGGCCTGGCCGTGCGGCAGGATGATGGGCGCGGCCAGAAGGCTGCCGCTGACACCGTGATTGGAGAGCGTGAAGGTGCCGCCTTCCATGTCGGCCTGGGTCAATTTTCCGGTGCGGGCCTTCTGGGTCATCTCGCGCAGGCACTGTGAGATTTCGAGAATGTCCATCGTGTGCGCGTTGCGAATGATGGGGACGACGAGGCCGCCGGAATCGAGCGCAGTGCCGACGCCGAAGTTGACGTGGTCGAAGACTTCGAGATACGCGTCGTGCCATTTGCTGTTGACCTCGGGCACGAGCTTAATAGCCGCGAGCGCGGCGCGGATGAGATAGGCGGTGATGCTGGGAGCGGGTTCCGCAGGCGCGGCTTGCTTGCGGGCTTCGCGGTCGGCGAGCACGTTCGAGAGGTCGGCCTCGAAGACGGAGGTGACGTGCGGCGCGGTTTGCACGCTGCGCGCCATGTGGTTTGCGATGCTCTTGCGCATGGGCGTGTGCGGGAAGCGGTGGCCAGCGAAGCGAGGGTCCGTTTCTGCTTCCGCTGTGGCCGGAGGTTTCGCGGACAGATGGGCGGCGATGTCCGCTGGAGTGAGTCGTCCGCCGCGACTCACTTTGGAAATTGATTGCGGGTCGAGGTTTAGTTCGGACAACATGCGCCGGACAACGGGGGAGAATGTTGAGGCGTTATCGGGTTGCGATAGAGCCGGAGGCTGGGATGCGGGGCTAGGGTTGGATGCTGGAGTTTTATGAATTGAATCGCTGCTCGACACTGTGCCATCGGTGTCGATGGTTCCGAGCAGATCGCCCGGCAGGACGGTTTCACCGGAGGTTTTGAGCAGTTCGCGTAACGTGCCGCTGGCGGGCGCGGCGATTTCAATCGTCACTTTGTCGGTGTTGATTTCGACGAGTGGTTCGTGCTCGGCGACGCGGTTGCCGGGAGTTTTCAGCCACTTGCCCAGGGAGGCTTCGGTGCCTTCGTTTTGGTCTTCCGTCATGCGAATTTCGATGATTGACACGGATGTCCTTTTCGCTTTCGTTGTAGCTAAGACAAGATCAGATTTGGCGTCGCGAGCAAACCGGAGCCACAACAAAATACGGGGGTTCTTCACTCCGTTCAGGATGACGACGAAAAACAAACAAAAAACAAGATGGGTACAGCATCGTCTTTCTACGGCTAGAACTCGAGCGTAGCTCGGATTTGCTCGGCGATGGAGTCGACGGTGGGCAGAATGATTTCCATCAGGGCGACGTTGTAGGGCAGTGGAATGTTGGGAACTGCGAGACGCTCCACGGGTGCGTCGAGGTCGAGGAAAGCTTCGCGGGAAATTACGGCGGCGATCTCCGCGCCGAACCCGGCGGTCATGTTGTCTTCGTGGACCACGATGCAGCGGTGGGTGCGGCGGGCGGAGGCCAGCACGGCTTCGCGGTCCCAGGGAACGATGGTGCGCAGGTCGATCACGTCCACCGATGCGCCGGTCTGTTCGACCGCGAGCAGGGCGCGCTCGACCATCGCGCCCCAGGTGACGATGGTGAGGTCGGTGCCGCTCCGCACCGTCCTCGCGACCCCGAACGGAAGCACGAAGTCGTCGCCGGGATAGGGACGGCGCGCCCAGGATGAATCGAGTTGCGCGCGATGCTCGAAGAAGATGCTGGGGTTGGGGCTGCGCATGGCCGCGCGCAGCAGGCCGGTCGCGTCCTCGGCGTTCGATGGATAAAGCACCTGCCAGCCGATAGCGTGCGCGAAGGTGACTTCGCTCGAAATGCTGTGCCAGGGGTCGCCGCATTTCGAACCGAAGCCGCCCGGCATGCGCACCACGATTGGCGCGGCAAAGCGGTTGTTGGTGCGCCAGCGTACCGTGCCGCAATCGTTTAACTGCTCGGTGGCGGGGTCGGCGTACTTGCGAAACTGGATCTCGACGACGGGCCGCAGACCCGCTTGCGCCATGCCGACGGCGTTGCCGACGATGCCTTCTTCCGACAAGCTGCTGTCGAAGACGCGGGTCGGGCCGAACGCGGCCTGCAAGCCCATCGTCGCCGCGTGAACACCGCCTTTCGCGCCGACGTCTTCGCCGAAGATAAGCAGCTTGGGGTTGGACTTCAACTCCGATTCGAGCGTGCGCCGGATCGCGGTGAGCATGTTGGTGCGTGAGGGTTCGGGCGGAGCGGGCGCGGAGGCGGCAACCTCCGGCTGGTCTTCTGCGAAAAGATGGCGGAGGATTGCAGGCCGGGCGGCTTCGGGCTCGGGCGCGGCGAGCGCTTCGGCGAGTCCCTGCTGCACCAACGCGGTGGCCTCGTGCTCCATTGCGGTCCAGTCGGCGTCCGAAATTGTGTGCGGCACGAGGAACGCGCGAAGATGGGGCAGTGGGTCTTTGAGGCGCTCGTTTTCGACAAACTCTTCGCTCTTGTAGGCCTGTGTGTCTTGACCGGAATGGCCGCTGAGGCGCGGCATGACGAGTCGCAGTAGCACGACGCCATCGCCAGCGCGGACGTGGCGCACAGCTTCGGCGATGGCTGCGGCGGTTTCGGCGGGACGGGTCGTATCGGCGTGCAGCAGGCGCAGGTGGGAGAAAGATTCGAGGTTCTTCGCAATATTTCCGCCCGGGGTTTGCACGGTCGAAGGAACGCTGAGGCCGTAGCCGTTGTCTTCGAGGAAGAACAGCATCGGCAACTTGCGCGTCGTGGCGATATTGAGAGCGGCCCAGAAGCCGTTGGTGGCAACGGATCCGTCGCCGCCGAGGACGACGCCGATGGAGCCGCGATAGCTCTCATCGTGCAGCGTGTGGGCATAATACTGCACGGCATGCGCCCAGCCTGCGGTGGTTGTGTATTGCGTGCCGACGCCACCAGCCATGGGGAGCACCGTGCAGCGGTTCGCATTCTCCCCTCGGGGCATGTTGAAAACGACGCCGATGTCGCGGCCGTCGCTGATGCCGCCGGCCTTGCCCATACCGCTTTTGAGCGCGTCTTTAATGCTGAGGCCGAGCGTCAGCAGAAGGGGGCGAGAGCGATAGTAGCCGCTGGCCGCGTCGTGCTCTTCGTTGAGCTGAAGGCCGAGCAATATCTGGCCCAATTCGTGGCCGCGCGCGGAAAATTGATAGAGGATTTTCTTCTCGGGCAGGAGCTTGGATTCTTCAAGATCGTCGAGCGCGCGCGACAGCAGAAACGTCTTCACTACCCGTGTCCAGTCGACTGCCGCATGCTTTGCGCGCGCCTGTTTGGCGGCGGCAGTTGGAGCGTGCATCGCATTTCTCCGGATCTCGGCGACAGCCATCGGCAATTCTTCCTCAGTCCTCAGTTTAGCCGAGAGACTATAATGAGGCCCATGGGCGGGAGTAGTTCAGTGGCAGAACGTCAGCTTCCCAAGCTGAATGTCGCCGGTTCGATCCCGGTCTCCCGCTCCAAATACTCAAGGCTAGCCCGTGGTTGAAGAGATTGGCGGCATGGTTGAGCCCCCCTGTCCGAGAATCCGGACAGGGAGCACTCCGCGTCTTGCCGAGCAAGGCGGGACCTACTTTGGTGTGAACGGTATTTTTCAGCGGGTCGCGGTTTGGGTCTTTTGCTGGGAGGGAAGGGTGTGGTCTTCCAGCGCTTGCGCTTCGGGCATGAAGGTGAGGG
Source organism: Acidobacteriota bacterium (assembly GCA_030854435.1). Classification (GTDB taxonomy): domain Bacteria; phylum Acidobacteriota; class Terriglobia; order Terriglobales; family Acidobacteriaceae; genus Granulicella. Next base: position 5,627 of record JALYTE010000421.1, read on the forward strand.
CCTTGTTGATCTGCGGGTCCCACTCGGCGCGGATCTGGAGGCCTTCGTTCTGGCCGAATTGCGAAGTGAACAGTTCGCTCTTGATGCTGGACTTGATCCAGTCGAGGTTGGCGGCGATGTCCGCGTCCGTGGCCTCGATCTTCTCGGAGCGAAGGAAGTCTTTGAATTGCTGCAATATCGCGTCGTCGACCTGAAAATCTTTTGCTACAGTGCGTGAGGCGAGGTAGTGTTTGGAGAAGTTGAAGAACGCATAGTGCTGGAGGAGCGTGTCCTGCACATGATTGGACTTGAGGTTGTCGATCTTCTCGTCCGGCGTGATGCCGCCGCCGCCGTAAACGGTGCGGCCGGAGTCGGTGAGCTTGACTTCGCGGTTGGCATTGTCTTTGGGGGTCGTGTCGCTGTCGCGAATGAAGTAGTAGTCGTAGAGCGAAACGTTGTTGTAGTTGCGCTGAATGAGGCGGCCCGACGGGGTGTAGTAGTGGAAGGTGGTGAGCGCGAGGCCGGTATTTTCGGAGATCGGAAACACGGTCTGCACCAGGCCCTTGCCGAAGGTGGTTTCACCGACGATGAGGGCGCGGTCGTGGTCCTGTAGAGCGCCCGAAACAATCTCGGCGGCGGACGCCGTGTTGCGGTTGACCAGGACGACGATGGGGTATTTCGCGTCGGAGCCGTGGGGAGCGCGGTAGACCTGGTCGGGGAAGGCGCGTCCGTGCTGCGAGACGACGATCTGGCCGCGTTCGAGGAACTTGTCGGAAACATTGACCGCTTCATTCAACAGGCCGCCGGGATTGCCGCGCAGGTCGACCAGCAGGCCGTGGATGTCGCCGAACTTGTCGAGCGCTTCGCCGACTTCGCGGGAGGTGGTCTCGATGAACTGGGTGATGTGGAGGTAGCCGATGCCGGGGCGAATGAGGAACGCCAAGTCAACGGAGTTGCGCGGGATTTCATCGCGAATGAGGTCGAAAACCAAGGGCTTGGAGGTGCCTTCGCGGCCCATTGCGACGGCGACGTGGGTGCCTCGCGGGCCCTTGAGCATGGAGGCTACTGCCGCGGAGTCGAGCTTTTCGGTGGTCTTCCCATCGACTGAGAGGATCACGTCGCCGGGCTTGATGCCTGCGCGGTAGGCGGGGCTGCCCTCCATCGGAGCGAGGACGACGATCTTGGTGCCCTGCGGCTGAATCGTCATGCCGACGCCATAGTATTTGCCATGCTGGTCTTCGCGCATTTGAGCGTAAGACTTGGGGTCGTAGAAATTGGAGTGCGGGTCGAGCACATGCAACATGCCGGGGATGGCGCCGTCGTAGATGGCCTTGTCGACCTTTTCGGAGTTCAGGTGCTCGGCGTAATTCTGCTCGACGATGCCGTAAACGTCGGTGAAGGAGTGCAACGAGTCGCGCAGCGTGGATTCCTGCGAGGCCGATTGCGCGGAGACTTTCCCGCTGTAGACGGAACCCGCGACCGCACAGGTGGCGAGGAAGATGGTGACGGAAAAGAGCGCGCGCCGCGTGCGGTTGATGGTGCTGTCGATCATAGGAGTTGCCGACCTCGATGATGAGCGCGCGGACGCGCTGGATGTGGAGTCTACCTTCAATTGGACGGAGTATAGCATTGCGAGGTTAGCCCGGGGTTTGCGGGGGTGCAGTGGAGCCCACTCATCGCGCCAAAAGCGGCGCGATGAATGGGGCACCCAGCACCCGGCCCCGGCGTAATGCCGCGATCTCTCCACTTCGCCGTGCGATAAAAC
>JALYTE010000258.1 GCA_030854435.1 Acidobacteriota bacterium
CATCAGCATTGCGCGCGTCTCCGGTCGCAGGCCGTCTTCCTGCTCGGTGAAGATGAACGCGGGCACGCCGAACCGCTTGCCCTTCAGCGCGTCTTTTTTCAGGTAGGCCGTGTATGGTGCGGCCTGAGCCTTCACCGCCGAACCTTTTGTCTCGAAATCCAGCGGGTCCTCGCCCGCCATCACTCCCAGGGCGATGGCCGCGTCGGTGACGTTGCGCGCGATCGGCCCGGTGTTGTCGCGCAGCCAATCGAGTGGCGCAATCCCCGCGATGCTCACGAGGCCGCGCGTGGGCAGCATTCCCACCACCGAACTCGTGCCCGCGGGCATGCGGATGCTGTTGGCCGTGTCCGTCCCCGTGCCCAGCACGACCATGTTCGAGGTCACCGCCGTCACCGTCCCGCCCGACGAGCCTCCGGGCGAAAACCTCACATCGTACGCATTGCCCGTCCGCCCCAGCGCCGATGAACGGTTCGTGTCGCTGGCCGCGAAATCCGGCATGTTCGTAATTCCAATAATCACCGCGCCCGCCGCGCGCAGCTTTGCCACTACCGTCGCGTCCCGCCGCGCAATAAACAGATGCCCCGGCTGCGCGAAGCCCTGCCAGCCGTCGGTGTCGAGCAGACCCTTCACGGCGGTATTGGCCTTTACGACGATGGGCACGCCCCACAGCGCGCCATGCGAGGTCTTTCGGCCCGCATCCTCGGCGCGGGCCGTCGCCAGAGCTCCCTCCACATCCACCGTCTGCACCGCGCGATAGATGCCGTTGTAGCGCGCAATGCGTCCCATGCTCCAGCGCGTCACTTGCTCGATGCTGTACTTGTGCGCGGCGTAGAGCGCTTGCAAGCCGCGAACGTCGATTTCCAGCAGGTCTTTGTCCATGCGCTGCTGCAACTGGGCTGAAAGCACGGGTAGATTGGCGGGGAGCGGCACAGGAGGCGCTTGGCCGATTGCCACGGACGACACAGCTAAAAGAAGATTGCCGACAAACGATATGCGTCGATGCATCGAGACTCCGGGAGGTACAAAAGGGTTGCTCTTCTTGTAGCACAGCAAACGACGCGCGTATGCGCGGGTGCAGGAGGAGAGGACCGCTCGCAGGGCCTATGAGCCGGGCTTTCAAGCCCCCTGCTACTCCCATAGAGACAGCCTCTAGATAAAGCCAGTCTTTAGAGCCAGCCCTCGCACTTGAATCAGAACCTTCCAAGCGACGGCATGATGTTCTAATGGAGTGTGCGTCCAATCAGGAACACGGATGACGATGGGTAGGAGCGGCGATTTGAAGCAGGTTTTGCGGAACGGCACGATGCGCTGGATGGCGGTGGTTGTAGCGGGAGCGATGCTGGCGGGTGGCGCGAGCGCGCAAAAGGGCGCTCCGAAGCGCGCGCGGCGCGAGACGAATGCGGCCCGGCAGGCGCGCATTGAGCGCACCATTCAGGACACTTATTCGCACCGCTATGAAATATTCGGCGGAGGCGGCTATATGCGTTTCCGAAGCGGCGAGTTCACCAAGAAAAACAACGAAGTGACATGGGCGGCGAACGCGAGCTACTACCTCGGTCCGAAGTTCGCGGTGGTCGCGGACGCGCGCGGTATGTTCGGCAATGCGCACGCGCTGATCAACAACGTCTTCGGCGTGTACAACCCGCAGATCAACGAGTACACGTTCATGGGCGGCGGCAGCTATCGCTTCTACGAGCGCGCCAAGACCGCAGTCAGCGTGCAGGCGCTGGGCGGGGTGGGTTGGGGAATCTTCTCGGGCGGGTCTAAGGGCATACCCTCGACCCAACTCGGTCTGTGGCCGGACGGGTTCAAGCCAGCGTTTTCGCTCGGCGTGAGCGGCGATTACAACTTCTATCCGAACCTCGCGTTCCGCGTGACGCCGACGTATGTGGGAACGACTTTCGGCGGGACGGTGCAGAACAATCTTGGGATCAACGCGGGAATTATTTACAGGTTTGGGCGCCAGAAATAGTTCGGCGATTCCGCACAGTTTGCGGAAACCCTGTTGGTCTCTACATTGACGGCACTGTGGAAACCCATGTCCGAGAATCCGGACACTTCGACAAAGCTCAGGGCAGGCAACGGCACCCCGCATCTTTCCGTTCAGGTGGGTTGTTGCGTGCGACCCGACAATTACCTCATTTAATTTGAGGAGATCAAAGCGTCCTTCTCCCTTACAAAGTCTAGACAAATCGGCGACAAGCGTTCGATTTTTGAAAGCATCCTACGCCCTATGCTTTGCCAGGCACGTTTACAGCTTGAGCGGGATAAGGAGAATTCAATGACTGAAGATGGGAACAAGATCGCGAATAAGACCAATCGGCGCTCCTTCTTGAAAAAAGGAGCATTTGCAGCAGGAGCGGTAACGGCTGGAGCGGGATTGCTGGGAAACGCACTGCCCGCCTTTAGCCAGGAGAGGAGAGCAGGAGCAAGCTTAATACCCGGCGACGCCGCGATCCTTCGATTCCTCGCGGCCATCGAAATGATTGAGATGGACCTGTGGATCCAATACGCGGAACTCGGGGGTTTTCAGAACACCACGGACGTTCCGGGACTCACGGGTGGAAATCCCCTCTACACCGCTGCGCTGACGATTCTGGATAGCGACATGCCACAGTACATCACCGACAACACGGACGATGAGATATCGCATCAGGCTTTCATCAACGCTTACCTGGTGTCACGGGGCGCCGCGCCTGTCGACCTCAGCCCCTTTGCCACCATCCCGGGCAGCACGGCAACTGGGTCGAGTGGAAAGAAGCGGCTCACCAACCTCATGCAACTCAACGTCGATACCAGCTTCTGGACGCGCTACCGGATCGACAATGAGAACCCCGATCTGGATCCGAACTTCGTCTTTCCGCAGGCAGTCGTCATCAAGAACCGGACGGCCATTCCAAGGTCCGATGCCGACACCGCCGGCAGCACGATCGACGAACCCACCGACCATCTGAAGGCCATCGCTTTCACGGCCGGCTTCCACTTCGCGTTCATCGAACAGGGGGGAACGAGCCTCTATCCTTCGCTGGCGCAGAGGGTGTCCGATCCAGAGGTGCTGCGTATTCTGCTCAGCATTGGGCCGACGGAGACGATGCACTTCCAGACCTGGCAGGACAAGGCCGGCAATGCCACCCCGGTACACGACGTCGATCCCATCACGGGAGCGGCGGTGACGTTTGTCGATCTAAAGACAAATCAACCGGAGTCGTTGCAGGCCAATCTCATCATGCCTGAGCCGACGGACTTCCTGAGCCGGTCGTTCCCACGTTGTTCGATCATTCGGTCCACCGAAACGAACAAAGCGGCCAGGGGCGCGGCTCTGGCTCTCTTCAACGACGGCCTCTTCACAGGTCAGAAGGACCCTCGGTTCTTCAGTCTTCTCAGCAGTCTTGCGGAGGCCGCAGACGCAGCAACGCGCAGCTAAAGCGGTTTCCTGTGGTGTGAAGATTGGAGGTGCTCTGGGTGCCCCATGTCCCCAAGCAGCGGGACATGGGGC
>JALYTE010000263.1 GCA_030854435.1 Acidobacteriota bacterium
CGATACTTCATGCTTCGATTTTCTACAGCGGGCGAGAGCCATGGCGAATCGCTCGTCGCCCTGGTGAGCGGGATTCCGGCGGGAGTGTCGGTGGATCAAGTGTTTCTGGACCATGAATTGTGGCGGCGCCAGCAGGGCTACGGGCGCGGCGGACGGATGCGGATTGAGCGCGATACGGCGCATATCCTTTCTGGTGTGCGGCACGGCAAGACCATCGGCTCGCCGATTGCGATGACGCTTGAGAATCGCGACTGGAAGAATTGGGAAGAGATTTTGCCGGTTGGCGAAGGCGATGCTGAGAAGCACAAAGCGGTCGCGAGTCCGCGGCCTGGGCACGCCGATCTCGCGGGCGCGCTGAAGTACGATTTTGCGGACGCGCGTTATGTGCTGGAGCGAGCGAGCGCGCGCGAGTCGGCGGCGCGGGTGGCTTGCGGGACAGTCGCGAAGATGCTGCTGCGGGCTTTGGGCATTGAGGTTGCGAGCCATGTGGTGCGCGTCGGTGGGGCGGAAATTTCGCGCGCGGCGAGCTTCGCGGAGGTCGCGGCGCTGGCGGAGCGCGAGGAAGTTTTACTGGCGTGCGTGGATGCAGAGTCCGAAGCTCGCATGAAGGCCGAGGTGGATGTTGCGCTGCGCACCGGCGACACGATCGGCGGCGTGTTTGAGGTGCTGGTGCATGGCTTGCCGCCGGGAGTAGGGACGCATGTGAATTGGGACGAGCGGCTGGACGGGTTGCTGGCGCAGGCTGTGATGAGTCTGCAAGCCGTGAAGGCGGTTGAACTGGGGCGCGGTGTGACGGCGGCACAGTCGCTGGGCTCGACGGTGCATGATGCGATCGCGTATGAAGGCGAACCGGCGGAGGAGGGGAGCGCGCCGTTTACGAAATTTTCGCGCGACCACAACAATGCAGGCGGGATCGAGGGCGGGATTTCGAATGGGGAAGACCTGGTGGTGCGTGGATATCTGAAGCCGATTTCGACGCTGCGGCGTCCGCTGGCTTCGGTGTCGTTTCGGACGCGCGAGGTGACGAAGGCGGCGTATGAGCGCTCCGACGTTTGTGTCGTTCCGGCCGCCGGCGTGGCCGCGGAGGCGATGGTCGCGCTGTGCGTCGCGCGGCTGTTGTTGGAGAAGTTTGGCGGGGACTCGTTGCGTGAATTGCGACGGAATTACAACGGATATTGCGAACAGATTCGAGCGTTTTGAAATTTAAAAGATGAGTAAGCCCCATCGCATCCACGAAGTCGTGAAGTATCCCGACCCGGTGCTGTCAAAGCCCGCCGAGACCGTGACGGTGTTCGATGAGGAGATTGCGCAACTTGTCGAGGAGATGTTCGACAGCATGTATGCGGCGCAGGGGATCGGGCTGGCCGCCCCGCAGATCAATATCGCGAAGCGTATTACGGTGATAGACGTCAGCTTCAAGGAGCGCCCCGCAGACAAGCTGGCGCTGATCAATCCGGTGGTCCTCGACAAGAATGGGAAGCAGGTCGAAGAGGAAGGCTGCCTGAGTCTTCCGGAGATTCGCGAGAAGGTGCAGCGCGCGGCCTGGGTGAAGGTGCGGGCGCAGAATGTGAAGGGCGAGACGTTCGAGGTGGAGGGCGAGGAATTGCTGGCGCGCGCGCTACAGCACGAGATCGACCACCTGAATGGCATTCTTTTTATCGACCATCTGAGTCGGTTGAAGCGCGACCTGGTGCAGCGACGGATCAAGAAGTTACAGAAGAACGGCGAGTGGTAGGGTGGCCGAAAAGCAGAAGCAGGTTCCCTTCGGGAATGACAGAAAGAAAAGCAAGAGCAGGTTCCCTTCGGGAATGACAGAAAGAAAAGCAAGAGCGATGAAACTGGTTTTCTGCGGGACACCGGAGTTCGCTGTTCCGACGCTGCGGGCCGCGCTCGATGCGGGGCACGAAGTCGCGTTGGTGCTGACGCAGCCGGACCGTCCCGCGGGACGCAAGCTCGAAATGCAGGCTTCGGCGGTGAAACGGTTTGCCGTGGAGCGCGGGTTGGCCGTCGTCCAGCCGGAACGCATCAAGGCGAATCTTGAACTGCGCGAAATGCTCGAAGCGATTCGTCCGGACGCGATTCTGGTGGTCGCGTATGGGCGGATCGTTCCGCAGTGGATGCTGGATCTGCCGCGATTTGGGAACATCAATCTGCATGGGTCGTTGTTGCCGAAGTATCGCGGGGCCGCGCCGATTCAATGGGCGATTGCGAATGGCGAACGCGAGACGGGCGTGACGACGATGCGGCTGGATGCGGGGCTGGATACGGGCGATATCTTGCTCGCGCGCGCGATGCCGATCGCGCCAGACGCGACCTCGGCGGAGATGTATCCGGTGCTCGCGGACGTGGGTGCGGAGTTGATGCTGGAGACGCTGCGGGGGTTGGAGGCTATGATTTTGAGTGCTCGTACGCAGGATCATGCTGCTGCGACCTATGCACCGATTCTGACGCGCGAGGATGGAAGACTGGACATCTCTCGAACCGCTCAACAAACCTATGACCGTTGGCGCGGATTTCAGCCCTGGCCCGGGTGCTATGGAACGTTTCGCGAGAAGCGAATTTTACTCAGCCGCATTCATCCAATCGATACGCATATTCCGCACACCTCGGATGGTGGAACGCTTTATTTGGGCGTTCACGACCTCAGGATGTTCGTCGGAAAAGGAACCGTCTTGTGTTTGGACGAAGTGCAACTGGAAGGCAAAGCGCGAATGAGCGGTGTCCAGTTCGTCCGGGATTTTCAAGTGAAGCAGGGTGAGCGCGTTGGCTGAAGCGAGTCGCGGACCGAGCAATAAGCCTCCTGCGCCGAAGGCCGCCGCACGTTTGAGTCAGGTGCGCGTGAGTCCGGCGCGGGCCGCGGCTTTTGAGATTTTGGGGCTGGTGGGGCAGGGGCGGGGGCATAGCGATGAACTCCTGCATGGACGGCATTTAAAGACGCTTTCGTCCGCCGACCGAAATCTTGCGACCGCCCTGGTACTGGGCGTGTTGCGCTGGCAGATTGCGCTCGATGCGCGGGTGCGTCCGTTTTTTCAAAGGCCGGATGTGAAGCTCACTGCGCCCGTTCAAATTGCGTTGCGGCTGGGGGCGTTTCAACTGCTGCATCTGGACCGCATTCCGGCGCACGCCGCGCTGAGTGAGAGTGTGGAACTGGTGCGCGCGGACGCGCCGTTTGCGGTGGGAATGGTGAACGCCGTGCTGCGAAAGTTGTCGACTGCACAGAAGCCGGGCGAGCGGCTGCATGAATCGGCGGCTGCGTTTGCAGAGCGGCTGGGGCATCCGCTGTGGCTTGTGGAGCGCTGGGTAGCCGCGTACGGACGCGATTCGGCGATGGCGATTTGCGAATCCGATCAACGCGAGCCGGGGTGCAGTGGGTTGTTTGCGCCGGAGGTTGATGGCGTGGAGATGCCGGTGATGGACGATGGGTCGCGGCTGGTTGCGGAACTAGCGGCGGCGTGCGCTCCGGAGGCGAAGCGGGTGTGGGATTGTTGCGCGGCTCCGGGAGGCAAGACGCTGGTGATGGCTCGGCGATTTGCGGACGCGGAGTTGCTGGCGACAGACGCAAGTCCGCGTCGATTGCGCGGGCTGGTGGAGCGATTGGAAGCGGCGGGCGTGGGGGAACGCGTGCGTGCCGTAGCTGCGGATGCGGCGGCGCTCCCGGAGGAACTTGGGGAGTTCGATTTGATTTTGTGCGACGTGCCTTGCAGCGGGACAGGGACGTTGGGGCGGAATCCCGAGATTCGGCATCGGGTTTCAGTCGAGGAGATCAAGCGGCAAGTGACGCGGCAGGGGGAGATACTTGCGGCGGCGTTTAAGCGGCTGGCGCCGGGGGGAAGGCTGGTGTACTCGACGTGCTCGCTGGAGCGCGAGGAGAATGAGCAGGTGGTCGCGGGCGTGGTCGCGGGGCTTGCTGGGTTTGAGCGTGTGGGAGTTCGGCCTTTGATTGAGAGTTTGCGTGTGCATGGAAGACTTCGCGCGGAGGTTGATATTGCGAAGATTGTGAATGGGGATGTGATGCGGACGCTTCCGGGAAATGGCTTCGATGGGGACGGTTTTTTTGCGGCTGTGTTTGAGCGGTGGAAGTCGTAGACAATCGAAACCCATGTCCCCAAAGCGGGACCCATCCGGCAGGCTCAGGGCAGGCTGCGGGCACCCCGCATCCTTGCTTGTCCCATGGGTGCCAGCAATCTTCGCTTGCTCAATGAATAAGGTCTTATGGAGTTGGCGGTGTCGCAGTCGTTTGCGGGGTGGTAGAGGTGTGGCCGAAGGTGATGCGGACGGTGTCGCCTTTGCTGAAACGATGACCGGCTTCGGGCTTCTGCGCCATGACCGGGCCAGATGGCGATGCGACGCGTACGGGAGCAGGAGTCGCGGTTGCGTCGGCGGCAGCGGTCGTGGAACCCTGCGCGGGCGGCGGAGTGGGAGCCGGAGCAATGGGCGGCACGACCGGTTGAGGTGCGGGTGGTGTGTCTGCGATGAAGGTCACGCGTAGCCCCATGGCCGCGGCCGCGTGGTTGGCGGCGGAGTAGCTCATGCCGATGAACGATGGCATGACGAAGGCGCTCGTGGCGGCGTCGCCAGCTTCCGAGAGCAGCAGGCTCACCTGGGGGCGATCGACTCCGGCGTTGGGTGGAGGCGTTTGCGCGAGTACGATGTCCGGGTCGCCCGGCGCGCCGATGTGGGCGATCGTGCCGAGGTCGAGCGACATGCGGCGAATGTTCATGGAAGCGTCGCGTTGCGGCTGTCCGACGACATCGGGGATGGAGACTTGTTGCGGGCCGAGGCTGACGGTGACGCGCACCTGCCACTTTTTGCGCACGCGCGAACCGGGAGTTGGCGCTTGCGAAATAATGCGACCGGCGGGAACGACGGTGGAGTAAAACTTGTTGTCGACTTTGAGGTCGAGACGTTGATGCAGGGCGGCGGTGGAGGCCTCGGAGAGAGACATGCCGGAGAAGTTGGGGACGGCCACTTCGCCGCCGTGCAATGCGAGGCGCAGGGTGATTGCCGCCGCAAGCATGGCCACGGCAAGCATGGCCAGACCGCCCAGGATGAGTTGAAAATAGCGCTTCATCGCGTTTCCAGAATACAGTGTCGGTGCGCCACCGTTCCCCACTCATGACGATGAAACTGTCATGAATGGGGCACCCGCCCAGAGCAAAAAGCGGTTCCTTCGCTGCGCTCAGGATGACAACTCATTTGCGGCTAGCGACGGTTGTCGGTGGCGGGTTCGGGGTGGATGAGGACGCGGCTGACCGTGGGGTGGGAGGCGCGGAAGTCGCTTTCCAGCTCGCTGATGATGGCGTGGACGCGCTCCATGGGGA
>JALYTE010000309.1 GCA_030854435.1 Acidobacteriota bacterium
TCACGGGCGAAGGCGGCTCCGGAGGCGCTCTGGCGCTGGCGGTGGCCGACCGCGTGCTGATGCTCGAAAACGCAATTTACTCCGTCATCTCGCCGGAGGGTTGCGCCAGCATCATGTGGAAAGACGCCGCGCGCAAGCAGCAGGCCGCCACCGCGCTGCGCTACACGGCCACCGACGTGCTCAAGCTCGGCTGCGTCGACGAAGTGGTCGCCGAGCCCTACGGAGGCACGCAGGCCGATGCAGAACAAGCTTTCGTGTTGGTCAACGCGCGCCTGGTGCATCATCTCGGCGAACTCAAGGGCGTCTCCATCGACACGCTTTTGAACACGCGCTACGAAAAGTTCCGCAACATCGCGCAGTTTTACAGCGTGGCCCCACCCAAGCCTTAAAGGACCGCACCGCTGCCCGTGAACCAAACCGCTCCCATTTCTCGCTCGATAAGCTTCGGCCTGTTCCTCACTGGCAGTCTCTGGGTATTGGCTGCTCGCTCGCTCGCCGACCACGCCGCCACAGGATTCTCCGCTCGTTTCCACCTCGAAATCTACGCCGCGTTCCTGGCCGCCGCGTTTCTCCTCTTCCTCGTCTTCACCGGCTTCGCCGCGATCAATTGGGTCGCCACGCGCAGCGCCAACTTGCGCGAAGTCAACGCCCTTCCCGTGCGCGCGACCTCCCGGCGCGAGTGGGGAACCGGTGCCGCCCTCGGCTGGGCGTTGGTCGTCGTGGCGATTCTGCCGATGGCGCTGGCCGGCGACCTGCACCCCAACTTCTGGTTTCAGCCGCGCGGTTTCGGCCTGGCGCTGTTGTCGCTTCTCACGCTGCTCATCCTCACACTTGCGCAAGAAGCCGTCTTTCGCGGCTTCCTCTTCGCCCGCCTTGTCCGCGCCATCGGCCCTACGCTGGCGACCATTCTGATGTCCTTGATCTATACCGCCGTCTTTGCGTTTCATCCGGAATCGACGCGCCTCAGCGGCTTTGTCGCCTTCTTGATGAGCCTGCTGTTCTCGCTCGCCTATCTCCGCACCCACGCGCTCTGGCTGCCGTGGGGCCTGCACTTTGCGTGGAGCGCCTGCACCGCCGTACTCTTCGGCCTTCCCGTCGCGGGGAGCGCCTATATCTCGGTCATCGACACGGCGACCTCCGGCTCCGCCTGGCTGACCGGAGGCCTCTACGGCCCCGAAGGCGCGCTCTTCACTGCGGTGGTTGTGCTAATCGGGATGGCCATTCTCTACCCCCTGACCCGCGACCTCGCCTGGGCTTACACCCACACACCCATCGTCGCAGCGGGCCAACCCATGGACATCGCCCCGCCCCCCGCGCACACTGCGATGGAGCAAGCCGTCGCCGCCAAACCCGCGCCACTAGTGCAAATCCTCTCCACCACCCCCAGTGCCTCGTCCACCCTGCCCATCATCGACGAACACCTCCGCACCAACTCCCCATCCGACTCATAATTCAAAACTCACAATTGAAAACTCGTAACTGGCAACTGAAAACTTGACCCCGTCCACCCAACCGCTGGGTGCCCCATTCATCGCGCGGGACTTGGCGCGTAGGCCCACCACGAAAGCCCATTTGAGCCGTCTTACTAAAATGGAACAAAATCTCTACAGCCGTTTGAGGTGAAGCCATGGGCCCGCGCACACTCCGCACACCAGCTTTCGCAGTCCTCTTCTGCCTTGCCGCCGCGACCGCCGGCGCGCAGGTCTTCGTCGTCGGCATGAAGACCGCGACCGACGACGCCGTCACCGACTTCCAACCCACGCGCCTCAAGCTCCCCGACGCTCCACTCACCGAGCGCGGCCGCCGCGAGCTTCTGCAAAACCTCGTCTCCGAACAGGGCTTCGCGCACCGCGGCTTGCCGCTCGGCGCGGGTCTCACGCTGCTGGCCAACGGCAACATGACCCCCGGTGGCGACGAGTACCGCAAAATGCTTTACCAGAAAGGCCAATCCGCGGCCCCCGGCGACCGCATCGCCATCACCGCCGTCGTTTTCAAGCCCGACCGCATCATCCTCGACCTCAACGGCGGCCCCTACGCCAAGCACCGCTTCCTCTCGCACATCCAGTTGAACGACAACCCCATCGCGCAGCAGGGCGCGACCGCCACCGGCTGCCGCATCACGCTGGTTTTTGAAGGCGGCATTCCCGAAATCAGCGGCGCCGAGGTCAAAGCGCTGCTCGACCCGGTCATCGACTTCCACGCCAAGTCGAGCGAAGAGGCCTACGCCGACACGCTTCCCGTCAAGGTCCGCGAAGCCGTCGCCGCTCACGAAGTCCTGGTCGGCATGACCAAGCGCATGGTGCTGGCTGCGATGGGCGCGCCCAAGTCCAAGGACCGCGAGCACGCCAGCTCCACCGACGACAACAGCCCGCGCTACGAAGAGTGGATCTACGGCGAAGTACCACAGCCCGTCCAGTTCGTCCGCTTCCGTGGAGAGCATGTTGTCCGCCTCGAAATTGCCGCACTCGGCAAGCCCATCGAAATCCACGACAGAATCGAAGTCGGGCCCTCCATCGAGCTTTCAAACCGCCGCACCGTCGCACTCGGCGACGCCCAGCCCAACGAAGAAGGCAAGCGCGCCGGGACAGCACCCACCATGCGCAAGCCGGGCGAGGGAACCGCCGCTCCCACCGGCACGGGCCCAGTCGCTGTCCCCGACAGCAAGCCCACCACCGCCGGTTCGCCGCCACACTGGCAATCCGCCGACTCCGGCACGATAAGCAGACTCTAGGCTTAAACGGTTTGATGTTTGCGCTCAGATATTCGCAGGCCGTCGATCGAGATGACGCGGTCTGCAATCGCGATCGTTTCCGGCCGGTGCGCGGCGATCACTCGCGTCATGCGCAGGCCGAGCAGCATCTCCGCAATACGTTTCTCCGTGGGAATATCCAGATGACTGGTCGCTTCATCCAGAATCAAAATTGAAGGCCGCGGATACAGCGCGCGCGCAAGGAGCAAACGCTGCTGCTGGCCCCCCGAAAGGGCCGATCCCATATCGCCGATCAGCGAGTTGTAGCCCATCGGCATGGCGTCGATATCGTGGTCCAGGCAGGCCAAACGCGCGCACTCCTTCACTCTGGCGATGTCCACTTCATCGGACGCGAACGAGATATTGTCGGCAATCGTGCCCGCGAAAAGCGAATCGTCCTGCAACACAAAAGCCATCTTCCCCGCCAGCGCGGACCGCGACGTCGTGACGGAGATGCCGTCCACGACGACATCTCCATGCTGAGGCTGGAGCAGGCCCGCCATCAGCTTCAGCAACGTCGATTTCCCCGCGCCGGAAGGCCCCGTGATCGCGACGCATTCCCCTGCTTCGATATCGAAGCTGACATTCTCGATCAGCCACGGTTCAACGCTGGAGTAACGGAAACAAAGCGAATCGACCTGTATCCTTGCGTCCGACATATGGATGGAGGGAGCGGCCGTGGAAGCCGCCTCTTCCGGTTTCTCGAACACAACGTCTGCCAACCGTTGCGCCTGAAGGGAGAGCATACGGAACTCAAAGACGCGGTCGACCAGCGCGGTCAATCGCATTTTGAACTGCTCCTGGTAGGCCACAAATGCGAACAGCATTCCCACAGTCAACGAGCGATTGAGCACCATGACCACTCCCAACCACACAATCAAGACCGACTGTAGGCCGAAAATCAGGGTGTTCGCCGCCCTGAAGAGAATGTTCAGCTTCTCCGTGGCAATCTGCGCGTTGGTCGCGTCCACCAGGAGGTTCATCCACCTCGACTTCCTGATTTCTTCGCGTCCGAATACTTTGATCGTACGAATGCCGCGCAGGGTCTCGATGAAATGACTTTGCTGCTTCGCCATACGGACGATGTGTTCTTCAGTAGCTCCTCTCAAAGGCCGGTAAACGACGCTGCGCAACAGGACATAAAGAGCAACGCTGACGATGACCACGACAGTAAGTCGAATACTGTAAAAAAACATTACACCTACAACCAGAATCGAAACCAACCCTTCCAGGATAGCTTCTATAAAGTTGTTCGATAAGGTGCGTTGAATCGCCTCCGCGCTTTCAAAGCGGGAGAGTATGTCGCCGAAATACCGCTTCTCGAAGAACGCCACCGGAAGCCGGAGCAGGTGGGAAAACAGCCGTGCGTAGGACTGTAGCTTCAATTCCGTTCCAAAGTACAACGTCATCCAGTTCCGTGCCGCCTGCAAAACGGAAAGTAACACGATTAGCACGGCGAATCCGACGCCCAAAGCAAATAGCCAATGGCGATGGTCTCCGCCTATAACTTTGTCGATCGAGACCTGGAGAAAAAGCGGGCTAACCAGCGTGAACGCCTCAACCGCCAACGCCAGCGCGAAAGCCTGAATCAGGACACGCTTGATGCCCACAACCTTTCCAACTAAGTCTCCAACCTCGAGCGGATGACTCTCATCACCCTGAATAAATGCGGGGGTTGGAGTAAGCTCCAGCGCAACGCCGGTGAAATGGCTGCTGACTTGCTCGACTGTCAATCGGCGTCGCCCGAATGCAGGATCATGAATGACGATCTTGCGCCCCATGGCCTTTTTAAGCACGACGAAGTGGTCCATGTCCCAATGAAGAATGCAGGGAGTATGCAGCAGGGGCAGGTCTTCAAGTTGAATGCGCAATGGCCGGCCGGTAAGTTCGAGGGCGCTGGAAAACCCGAGAATATGGCTGAGAGTCACTCCACGGAGCGAAACCGAGAACCGTTGCCGAAGCGCGGGCAGGTCGATCTTTCTGCCGTAGTAGCTGGAGATCATCGCGAGACATGCGATGCCACATTCGGCGGCCTCCGTCTGTAAGACGACGGGCAGCTTGTTCCGCAAGAACCGACGCGGCCTCACGTTCTCATCTCGCATGGGTGCTAAGCAGGAGCCCTCCCAAAGTAATTGCCACTATAAGGACAGCGATCGCCATAATTTCAACCCATGAAAAGGGCCGCAGACGGACCGCTACTCCGTATCCCCTCATCTGTTGGGCCGCGACGGCTTCAGGCCTGAACAGAGGAAGGGCGTTAGTAGAGTTGGGAGTGATTTCACGATCTATGTCCATAATTGGCTCGTCCGGGAACTTAAAAAAATGGCCACGCCGCTCAACGTTCTATGGTTCGATCGAGAGGGCTGGCGCGCCGATATGCTCCTCCGGCAGGACTTGCTCCTGCACGGAAGTTTTCCAATATTCATCCCACGACGCAAAGTGTGCCTGCGCCGCTTCAATCTCATGGCGCCCAACTCCCGCTGGAAGCGTCAGGAACGCCAGAAACTTCTCTTGAATGCGCACCGCTGGGTTAGCTTCATCCAGCCACAAAAACTGGCCCTCTTCATTGACTTCCAGAAACCACCACTTGCCCGCTGCATCGATCGCAAAGTCGAAGCTCCCGAACACGATTCCCGCTTTCTGGGCAAATTTAAGCACCGCTGCCTCGACCTCCAAAGGGGTGTCGACGATCTCGACTCCGACCAGACCTTGCGCGGCATCCTGGCGCCAATCCAAGGCTCCCTTTACGCTATGCAGGGAGTAGGAATAGACCGCGACGCCCAACAGGACCATCCTCACGTCGAAACGCTTGACGATCATCTCCTGATAAATTGCCGGCGCATACGTTAACACCTCATCGACCGGCAGATCGTTCGCTCCCAGTTCGAATGTTTCCGTGACGGCGAGCGCTTCGCTTTCCGCTTTCTTCCAGATATGCGGAAAAAAACTTTTGCATATCAAGCGTTGCGACGTGCGGTCGAAGAAATCCCGCACGGCAATGGGAGAGT
Source organism: Acidobacteriota bacterium (assembly GCA_030854435.1). Classification (GTDB taxonomy): domain Bacteria; phylum Acidobacteriota; class Terriglobia; order Terriglobales; family Acidobacteriaceae; genus Granulicella. Next base: position 5,758 of record JALYTE010000309.1, read on the forward strand.
TGGACAGAAGCGTACGCGGCACATTCAATCCACTCTGCCGGGCCAGCGGCAGTTGCACCGCTTTGTTATTGATAAATCGCGACGCGGAATATGGATTGATACATCGGACAGGCAATGTCTCAAGCGAATACATCACCGAAAGCGAAAACCAGCGGTACTCCCCTTCGGCGAAGTTCCGGTCCGGCTCCGCCACCTCGGGATTATGCACCGCGGGATTTGCACGGCGAATCCACACCACGTCGCCAGGATCCACCGTGTGCGGACCGAGTGTGAGCCGCATCTCTTCGTTCACCAAAATGGAGGCCTGCCGTTCCGCGGCCCACGACAATCCAGCCCAGCATACGACCGTGTATCCTGCCTTCTCCAGGGCCCATTTGATCGGGGCCGTGTGATTGTCGTTCTCGAAAGCCAGAATCACGATCTTCATGGGTTCCCCTATTTATTAATCTCCGAGAGGTGGAAAAGCAGGTGGCTTTCCACAGCCCACCTGCCTTCCGTTGGGTTTAGCACTCTCCAACATCACCGTCCAAATGGTTGTTGGGCGCCAGGGTGCAGGCCGTCAGCGTCCGAATTGGGTGGGCACCGCCACTCACGTTTTCCATTTCTTTGGGGGTGAGTTCACGGGCGCCAGTACGACCCAGTACACGAGTGTTTTTCATATGCTCTCCTTTGTGTGTGATATGCATTCGTTGGGACACCGGGACCTTCACTCGTCTGCGAAAGTCACGAGTATCCAGGCTTCACCGCTGATGGCAAGGTTGTTGCGGGGGTGAACGGGCAAACGCTAGAAGCATTGTCGTCTCCTTTGTTTCTCAACTGGGATCGCAATAATGCAGGGGATCGCAATAGTGCAGATCCGCTGGGTCGTAGTTTACACCCCGTCGGAGACCGTCGTCATCTCGTTCGCTATCCGCTGGTCGCGGGTCTGTCGTGATTGAAAGCCAGCAATGCCCACCTGATCGGAGTTCTCATGGCCGGTAGCACCTGATCTGTACAAGCTGGGGGAGGGGAACCTCTGATTAACGGTAGGGTGTGGCTTCACCCACACCTCAAAGGTACTAGCATCAAGACGGCTTTAGCCGCTGTAAGCAACGCCGAGAATTGATCGGGGTTTCCTTAATGTTTGAACGCGCTCTCGCCAAACCGCGCGATGTAATGATGCACTGAGCGTGTCGCGACTTCGAGCATGATGAGGAACATTTCAGCTTCCGTCCAGTGCCTCTCACGGAAGTAGAAGCTGCCGCGCAGGAACTCGCCGTTTCCGCCTTGTGGGGTCATATAAATCTGACGCAGGCGGCCGTACATCGCAATCGTAACCACGCGATCTAGGATTGAAGATGCATCCGCAAAGTCGCAGCCGTCGCCAAAACACACAAAGGGAAAGATGCCTGAACTCAACATGGCAGTCTTTAGGCCGATCACATTCTTACCCAGCCGTTCTACCGCATTCCCTTTCGCTTGCTTCGCCTTTCCTTCAGCTTTGCGAAGATCATTTGTGCCTTGATTTTTGCGTTCAGTAATGAGAATGGGGTAGCTCCGGCCTTCGCGATCGACGATTGAGAGAACGCCCCCATCGGGACGCATGCAACTTGTCGGCAACGGCTCGTTGAAATCTACGTCTGGAAACATCGAAGCCAGATCACGCACGATGTCAATGAGTTTCCATTCCTGTTTCCACTCAAGCTCGCACTTAAATTTGCTTTTCAACTGAACTTCAACGCGCCGGAGAACCTTTATGAGCGCTTCGTCTTGTTTCTTCGAGGTTACGTTAATGACAGTTGCGGTGCGAACTCTTCTGAGATGAGTTTTTCCTGACATTTAGAAGAGAACTCCTTGCTCCGTTTCGAGCGATGTCGTCTCCGCATGGCTTGCGATGACGCTGCCTTCCAGCTCGAGTATCTCATCGACGTAGGATTCCGTTGATCGAGAAGCCGGTCTGGACGTGTCGGTCAAAAGCACAAACTCGACGTTCATCGGCTTGTCTGAAAAGCGCTGTGAAC
>JALYTE010000310.1 GCA_030854435.1 Acidobacteriota bacterium
GTCGAAGGCCATGTCGTTATTACCGGCGGCGACAACGATGAGTACATCCAGGCCTCCCACGGCACCTTCAACCTGAACTCCCAGACCGGCCGCTTCTACGATGTCTCCGGCTCCGTCGGCCTGCACGGCGCGGCCAGGCGCGACACCTACTCGACGCCCAACCCGTTCCTCTTCTCCGGCCGCCTCGTCGTCAAAACTGGCCCGCAAGACTACGACGTCTACGACGGCAAAGTCACCTCCTGCCTGCTGCCAAATCCCGACTGGCAACTCACCGCCGAGCATTTCTCCCTTGACGCCGACAAGGCCCGCGCGTACAAATCGACATTCCGTCTACTGAACATTCCCATTCTGTTCCTTCCCTACGTCACGCACCCCATCGACTCCGAAGCCCGCCAGTCCGGCGTCCTCACCCCGGTCATCAGCCAAAGCTCGACCAAGGGCTTCGTCTTTGGCGAGGAGGTCTACCTCGTGCTGGGCCGCTCCGCCGACCTCACCGTCGGCAGCCAATATTTCTCCGCGCGCGGCGTTTCCGAGTCCGCGACATTTCGTTATCGCGGCCTGGGCTACGACTTCCTCAACGCGCACGTCTCCGCGCTGCAAGACCGCGGCATCAGTCTGAACAACATTCTGACCAACCAGGGCGGTCAGGACGTTACGGTCGCCTTCCGCCGCAAGCTCACGTCCCACACCCGCTTCGTCGGCGACACCGAATACCTCAGCTCCTACGTTTACCGCGAGGCCTTCAACGAGAACTTCAACCAGGCCGTCTCCTCCGACATCACCTCGATCGTCTACGCCGTCCATCAGCGCAACGGCTTCTCGACCGACGTGCGCGCCGACCGCTACCAGAGCCTCAAGCGCGTGCCCGTCGGCGTGCAACCTGGCCAGCAGGTGCGCATCTTCCACGCGCCCGCATTCGACTTCACGGCGGTCGACCATCGCCTTCCGGGAACGCCTTTGCTGTGGAGCTTCGACAGTTCGATCGCGGGCCTCAAACGCACCCAGCCCAACTTTGTGTCTTCGGGAATCATCGAACGCGTCGATTTGCGCCCTGAAATTTCCTTGCCGCTTTCGGGCGGCGGTTGGCACACACTCTCGTCCATCGCCGTACGCGAAACGTTCTACTCGCGCAGCCGCGTCGCGTCCAATCTAGCTGGCCAGCCCCCCATTGAGTTGACCCAGTCCACCAACCGCGCGTCGCTTGATATGCAGGTAGACCTGCGCGCTCCCGCCGTCGTACGCGACTTCCACCCGCCGGCCTTTCTCGCCAAACTGTTCGGCCCAGAACTGCGTCACACCGTCGAGCCGGAACTGGTCTACCGCAACACCCGGGGTATCGACAACTTCCTCAGCGTGCTGCGCTTCGACGACGTAGACATCGCCAGCAATACCAATGAACTGGAGTACGGCGTCACGCAGCGTCTGTTCGCCCGCCGCCACCTCGCCGGGTCGCTTCCGACGTGCGCTGTCGTCGCGGCGGCCAACCCCCCTTCCGTCAATCCCGCGCAGGCGCCTGAAGTCGTCCCCGACTCCGAACTCGATTCTGCTTCGGGACTCGACGCCAACGGCATCCCGATGGCAGACGCCCCACCCGTGCCCACGAGCAGCCACGCCCGCCACGCTCCGCCCTGCCCCTCCGTCGCGCCGCGCCAACAAGAATGGATCACCTGGAAACTCGCCCAGAAACACTTCTTCGACCCGAATTTCGGCGGAGCGATCATCAACAAGCGCCGCAACATCTTCGACGCCACTCTGTCGCTTTCCGGCATTGCCTTCCTCACCGAGGCGCGCGACATCTCGCCGCTGATCTCGCGCCTACGCGTGCGCACCTCGTCGCATACGGACATCGAGTGGGACTTCGATCTCGACACCGGAGCGAAAAAGTTCACCAGCTCCAACATCTTCGTCGACGTGCATGAAGGCCCCATCTTCGGTGCCGTGTCCTATGCCCGCTTGAACGCGCCAGGACGTTTCTTTACCGAGACCATCGACACTAACGGTCTCGGCAAACTGACCTCATCCGCCATTTCGGATTTCTCGCAAATGCGCGTGCTGCTGGGCTACGGAAACTCCTCGAAGCCCGGCCTCTCGATGGCCGCAAATGCCAATCTCGACCTCAATCTTGGCAGTCTGCAATACCTCTCGGCGCAGACCGGCTACAACTGGAACTGTTGCGGTCTGTCCATCGAATACCGCAAGTATCAACTCGGCTCGGTCCGCAACGAAGGCGCTTACCGGTTCAACTTCACGCTGGCCAACATCGGCACCGCCGGCAACCTCCGCAAAGCCGAACGCCTGTTTTAAACCCGTAAACCCCCACAAAAGCGGTGTGACCCCAACCACTCTGCGATAATGGACGTATTGTGTTGGCCCCTGTCAAAACCCTCCCCGCCCTCCTCCTCGCCGCCACCTTCGCCGTTCTCGGATGCCATGCGCAGAACCCTCCCGTCGGCTCCCAGGTCGGGACTCAGCTTTCGCCCGAGCAAGCCCGCCGCATCGAAGTCATGCTGCGCCAGCGCGCCTCGCTTCCGCCCGGCTCGATCATCCAGGTCGGCCCCCGCACTCACAGCGAATTGCCCGGCTACGACGCGATCGCGGTGAGTTTCACGAGCGTCGAAGGCAAAGTCTCCAAGCCCATCAATTTCCTGCTCTCGACCGACGGCAAAACGCTCGCCCAGTTCACCAAATTCGACATCTCCGCGGATCCGCGCTCGCTGGTCTCCGCCGATGGCCGCCCCGCTCGCGGTGGCCCGTCAACAGCGCCAGTGCTTATCGTTGGCTTCGACGACCTCGAGTGCCCCTACTGCGCCAGCCTGCAC
>JALYTE010000317.1 GCA_030854435.1 Acidobacteriota bacterium
CCTCCGATCCGAACCGCAAAACGTGGTCGCTGCCGGAGGTTTTTTCTCTGGCCGACCAGGCGCTCTACTACTCCAATCAGTTCGTCTTCCGCACTCGCAATCGCGGCAAGACCTGGCAAAAGATCAGCCCGGACCTGACGCGGTCGCACCCAGAGGCGCCGAAGACGCTCGATGCCATCACCGCGACGGACATCGACCAGCCCATGACTGATCGGTTTGGCGTGGTCTACACTGTCAGCCCATCTCCGCTCGACGCCAAGACGGTCTGGATTGGGACCGACGACGGCCTCATCCAGATGACCGCCGATGACGGAGCGAATTGGAAAGATGTGACACCGCCGGCCCTGACCGCGTGGAGCAAAGTCTCGCAAATTGAAGCCGGACACTTCGACCGAGGCACGGCGTACGCTTCGATCGACCGCCATCGCCTGGCCGACATGAAGCCCTACATCTATCGCACCCATGACGGCGGAAAGACCTGGGTTAACATAGCGCACGGCATCCCCGAAGGCGCTTATGTCAACTCCGTCAAGGAAGACACCCAGCAGAAAGGCCTGCTCTACGCGGCCACAGAGTTGCGGGTTTACGTCTCCTTCGACGACGGCGAACGTTGGCAGCCGTTGCAGTTGAACATGCCCGTCACCTCGGTGCGCGACATCGTCGTCCACGGTGACGATCTCGCCATCGCCACCTATGGACGCGGGTTCTGGGTGCTGGATCAAATGTCGTCGCTGCGCCAGATCGCCGCCGAGGGTAAGCGCATCGCAGTCGAGAAGGCCCATCTTTTCGCGCCTGGAGAGGCGCTGGCCCTCCACAATGGAAGCATGAATGGCACGCCGCTGCCACATGAAGAGCCGCAGGAACTCAACCCACCCGCCGGCGTGGTCGCGTACTACTGGCTTAAGAGCGCTCCGACCGGTCCGTTGAAGATTGAGTTGGTCGACGCGCACAATGTAGTCCGCGCCTGCCTCGCCAGCGACACACCCGTCAAACCGGTTGATACGGAAGCCATCATCGTGCAGCCCATCTGGGCACAACCCGCGCCTCCGCCCGCAGTCACACCCGGAACCCACCGCGCCGCTCTGAACGTGCGTCCGGTGCGCGGTTTCGGAGGAGGCGGCCGCCCCGCTGCGCCTCTCCCGCCAGACGCCTGCAATCCTTCCGGCTCCCACCCCGCCGAAACCCCACAGCCACGCCGCAGCCGCCCAGCGCCCGGGCTCGAGCCTGGCGACTATACCGTACGGCTCACCGTCGGCGACCAGACCTACACGCAACCCGTCAACATCAAGCCCGACCCACGGAGCATTCCCGAAGGCGCCAGCGAGGTTCCGGACGACGACGAGTAACTGCCCCGGCGCAATCAACGGGCAAGAAAGTGAGCTGTTTGAAATAGTAAAGTTTGGGCAGTACGCCAAGAATTGATATCTGATGCAAAGTGAGGTGACGCGACTCTATGAAGAGCGCTATCTACGATCCGACCCGCGCACGACCAGGAGTTCTTCTGGAGATAGAGGATGTGCCTCGTCCCGCTCTCCTGCCGGCGCATGTTGTAGTTCGGGTGCTTGCCTGCGGCGTGTGCCGGACAGACTTGCACATTGCCGAAGGTGATCTGCCGCCGCTTCAGCCGCGCATCATTCCGGGACACCAGATCGTGGGGGAGATCGTGGAAGGCGCAACAAACGAGCTTCCTATCGGCACCCGGGTTGGCGTGTCCTGGATGGGAGGAGTAGATGGCGACTGCTGGTATTGCCGCCATGACATGGAAAACTTATGCGATCAACCGGTCTTCACTGGGTACACCGTGGACGGGGGCTATGCTGAGTACGCCCTCGTGCGTTCCGACTTCGTCTATCCATTGCCGGACGGACTCAACGACGCACATGTCGCGCCGTTGCTATGCGCAGGGATCATCGGTTTTCGCAGTCTGCGGGTCGCGGGGGTCAAGCCCGGAGAACGAGTTGGACTATTTGGCTTTGGAAGCTCCGCAGCGCTTGCGATCCGAATTCTCCGATCATGGAAATGTGAAGTCTACGTGGTCACAAGAGGCAAGGCGCACAGAGACCTGGCTGCCTCTCTTGGCGCGACGTGGGTCGGGGATGAGGACAGTAAACCTCCCGTGCCGCTGGACAGAGCCATTACATTCGCGCCCAGCGGCAAGGTGGTCATCAGCGCGCTCGGAAGTCTACGGAAGGGCGGGGTGGTCGCCATCAACGCGATCCATCTCGATCAGATGCCGGCGTTCGACTACGACCGCTTGCTGTGGGGAGAACGGCAGATTCGCAGCGTAGCGAATATGACTCGGCAGGACGCACGCGACTTCCTGAAGCTCGCTCACGATTTAGGGATCAGGCCAGAAGTGACCACCTTCTCGCTCGACGATGCGAACAAGGCCCTGCTGGGTGTGAAGAATGAAGACCAGTTCGGATCGATTGTGATCGTCCCCTAAACCCCATCGGCCTATGGCGCCTCCTCTATTGTGCCGGAGATGTTTTGTGGTTTTTCCCGTGACATCGAGGTCGCAGTCGTGTTTCTGTCAGCACCAGCATTCGCCATCGACCGGCTTGTGGGATTGCCATATCCTCTTTGGCAGAGCCATACGCCTCCAAGCGGAGGACCTTCTTAAGCGCATCGACTGTCCAGCCTGTGGAAATACATCTTGAGCGGTTTCGCGCGCATCTCACCATTCGTTGGAACAGTAACCTGGAAGTCGGCTTCATTCTATCGGGTTGCTCCCACCCGCTTGAACGTGTGCTTTTCTGAAGCGCGCAAGGGCTAATGGCGGATGTCGACCCCTTGAGGTTCGCTGTGAACGCACGTCGCATCGGACGTACG
>JALYTE010000428.1 GCA_030854435.1 Acidobacteriota bacterium
ATGTGTATCCCGTGAAGAGTCTGCTGGAGGTGCGCGAGCTGCTGAACTCGGCGGCGCCTGGGCCGATGACGGCGGTGCCGCTGGTAGTCGACACGACTCTACTGCTGGCCGAGTCGCAGGAGTACCATGCCGACTTTCGCGACGTGCGCGGGCAGCATGTGGCCAAACGCGCTTTGGAGGTCGCGGCGGCAGGCGGGCACAACATTTTGATGATTGGGCCGCCGGGTAGCGGGAAGACGATGCTGGCGAAACGGCTGCCGTCGATCCTGACGCCGCTGAGGTTTGAAGAGGCATTGGAGACGACCAAGATTCACTCTGTTGCGGGCGTGCTCGACGCGGAACAGGGGCTGGTGACGCAGCGACCATTTCGTTCCCCGCACCATACGATTTCGGACGCTGGGCTGATTGGTGGGGGGATGATTCCGCGGCCGGGCGAGGTTTCGCTGGCGCACAATGGGCTGCTGTTTCTGGATGAGCTGCCGGAGTTTCCGCGCAACGTGCTGGAGGTGATGCGACAGCCGCTCGAAGACGGCACGGTGACGATTGCGCGCGCGGCGATGAGCTTGACGTTCCCGGCGCGCTTCATGCTGGCGGCGGCGATGAACCCCTGTCCGTGCGGGTATTTCAACGACAAGAGCCGCGACTGCATGTGTACGCCGCCGATGATTCAGCGTTATGTGTCGAAGGTGAGCGGGCCGCTGTTGGATCGGATCGATATTCATATCGAGGTCCCGGCGGTGCAGTATAAAGAGCTGCGCAGTGGGACGGCGGCCGAGGGGTCGAAAGAGATTCGGGTGCGCGTGCTGGCGGCGCGGGAGCGGCAACATGCGCGGTTTCTGGAGGTGGGTGCGCGGACGAAGGGCTCGGCACGCGGAGCGAGCCGGGCCGTGTTTGCGAACGCGCAGATGACCACGCAGCAGATTCGCATCCACTGCGAACTGAACAGCGATGCGGAGCGGCTGCTGGAGCGCGCGATGCAGCAGCAGGGTTTGAGCGCACGGGCCCATGACCGGATTTTGAAGGTGGCGAGGACGATTGCCGACCTGGAAGCGGCGCCGACGATTGCGGTGAAGCATATTGCGGAGGCGATTCAGTACCGGACGCTGGACCGTAGTTATTGGGCGTGAAAGCTTGTTTACTGGCTCATCCCATATCTGGAATAGTGCCGACCTGCTCCAGAAAAAGGTATTGACCTCTCCGTCGGCGGGGCGTACAGTGGTTTTAGCGCTTTGATTTTGTCCTTGTGAGCGCGAGGCCCTTTTTTAGTGCATGGCGGAGTGCTCGCCAACCCCTGACAACCACAGTCTGCGGAGTTTCTCCTGAACGTAGGGGAATGTGGCGTTTGTGTTCCGTACTTTGCCTGCCGACATTATCGGTAGATGTAAAACTTTTGTAATATCCGCGCAGTTTGCGGAACTTCAGTGCTACGGAAGAGTATTGTGGCGCGTCTAAACTATTGAACCGCAAAGTTATGCGCTTGCTGTCTGGAACGAGGGCGCTTTCAGGGGCGGACCAGCGCCGTGTATTTCGACCGGGCATTCGACGGAAAAGGGGATTGGAATTATGCGTTCAGATTTGATTTTTGGAGCACTCACACACGTCAACAACCGCTACAAGTTGTGCCAACTGGCTTCCAAAGCGACGCGCAAGTTGCACAAGCCGAACACCCGGTTGCAAGACACGACCAACGAAGTTTTGGACCGTTTCAAGGACACGATTCCGATGAATATGGAGTCGGAACAGACCGAAATGGATCCGGTCCCACAGCGCCGCGCGGCATAAGCACACGACGCATTTATTTTTTTATAGCGTTTTGTCGATTTCTTTTGTATTCTTCTCCCAAGCAAGCTAAGTCACTCCGCACTAAAACACCCTCCGTACCCTTCCCGAGTTGCGCATTCCCGCAGGGCCTGCTGTCGAGCAGAAGCTCTGACCCGCCTCGTAGCATTCTAAAATCCAAAATCCCCACATCGTTTTCAGGAACACATGACAATTTCAGAATTGAAAGAGAAGAGCATTGCGGAGCTTGGCAAGCTCGCTCGCGCCCTTGAAATCCCCGGCACCAGCGGTCTGCGTAAGCAAGACTTGATTTTCAAGATCCTTCAGGCGCAGAGCGAAAAAGAGGGCCACATCTTTGCCGAGGGCGTGCTGGAAATTCTTCCCGACGGCTACGGCTTCCTGCGTTCGCCCGACTATAACTATCTGCCTGGTCCCGACGACATTTACGTTTCGCCCAGCCAGATCCGCAAGTTCGATTTGAAGACCGGCGACACGATCAGCGGCAACGTGCGCTCGCCGCACGAGGGCGAAAAGTATTTTGCGCTGGTGAAGATCGAAGCGATCAATTTTGAGTCGCCCGAAGAGACGCGCAACAAGATTCTGTTCGACAACCTGACGCCGCTGTATCCGCAGGAGCGCGTGAAGATGGAGACGGTGCGCGAGGGGATTTCGGGGCGCGTGATGGACTTGCTGACACCCATTGGCAAGGGCCAGCGCGGGCTGATCGTCGCTCCGCCGCGGACGGGAAAGACGGTGCTGATGCAGGCGATTGCCAACAGCATTACGACCAATCATCCGGAGATTGTGCTGATCGTTTTGCTGATCGACGAGCGCCCGGAAGAAGTGACAGACATGCAGCGGTCGGTGAAGGGCGAGGTGATTTCATCGACGTTCGACGAGCCGGCGGCGCGCCATGTGCAGGTCGCCGAGATGGTGATCGAGAAGGCCAAGCGGCTGGTCGAGCACAAGCGCGACGTGGTGATTTTGCTGGATTCGATTACTCGTCTGGCGCGGGCTTACAACACTATCGTGCCTCCAAGCGGCAAAGTTCTTTCCGGCGGTGTGGACTCGAACGCGTTGCAACGTCCGAAGCGGTTTTTTGGCGCGGCGCGCAATATCGAAGAAGGCGGCAGCTTGACCATTGTCGCCTCCGCGCTGGTCGATACGGGCTCGCGCATGGATGAAGTGATCTTCGAGGAGTTCAAGGGCACGGGCAATATGGAGATCATCCTGGACCGCAAGCTGGTCGACAAGCGGGTGTTCCCGGCGATTGACATTCAGCGCTCGGGCACGCGCAAGGAAGAGTTGCTGATTCCGAAGGACGATTTGCAACGGACGTGGATTTTGCGCAAGGTGCTCAATCCGCTGAGTCCGGTGGAAGCGATGGAATTGCTTTCAGACAAGCTGGGGAAGACGAGGAACAACCAAGAGTTTTTGCATAATATGAGTTCGCTGTAGGTTGGCGATGAAACGCAAGAGGCGCAGCCATTGCGGCTGCGCCTTTTTGTTTGCGTCAGATTAGATTGGTAGTGCGACGTAAACACGATGGCCCTATTGACGATTCGTTGCTCACTCGCGCATACGGGGGTTTTCCCCTTCGGTGCGCTCTAGAGTCAGGCTGACGGCGAAAAACAAACAAAAACAAAGCTCAGTAGCCGTTGCGCAAGAGGTAGTCGGCAGTGAGTTGGAATGGAGTCGCCTTCGCTGCTGCGATGCGGATGGAAGGCGTCTCGATTGCGTTTCGTCGTTCGGCATACTTCGACATGACATCGGCTTCGATGTTTACGGAAGATCCCGCGAGAAGGCCGCGCAGGTTGGTCGATTTGTAGGTGTGTGGAACGATCGCGATTTCGATGCGGCGGTCTTCGACGCGGGCCACTGTAAGGCTGATGCCGTCGATGGTTATGGAACCTTGCGGAACGACGTAAGGCGTAAGTGAGTCGGGAAGCTCGATGGTCATGCGCCAGTCGGTGAAGTCGCTGCCGGGGTGGAGTGCGATTAGCGAGACCAGCGTGCCGGTCGCATCGACGTGGCCCTGAACGATGTGTCCTCCCATCGGGGCGCCGGAGGGTGTGGGGAGTTCGAGATTGACGAGCGAGCCGGGTTCGAGATGCGACAGCGTGGTGCGATCGACGGTTTCGGTGGCGAGATCGGCGGCGAAGCGAGCGGGATGAGGGACGGCGGTTTCTTCCACATCGAGCGCGGTGAGGCAGACGCCGTTGACCGCGATGCTGTCTCCGATGCGCCAACGGCCCGCGAGTTTTGGCGAGGCAATGACCACGCGCGTTGCGCCCGCCGTTGGTGTAGCGGAGAGAAACGTTCCGGTAGTTTCTATCAGTCCCGTGAACATGGGTTAAGAGTAGCGCAAAGAGGAAGGGAGGAATTTGCTTCTGCGGCAGTCGAAAAGCAGATTCCTCCGCTCGTTACGGAATGACAAACAAAAATGGATCGTCCGTCACTCGATTCCCGCCCACGGATCGTGGAGATAGCCGGAAATGCGGAGGTCTTCGGTTGGGCGGTTGGCGAATGTTGCGCGTTCGATGCGCTGCAGTTGTTGCTGTAGGGCATTGGGTGAGGCAATTCCTTGCGCGAAGGGAAGTGCTTCTTTGCCGAGTTCGATTTCCGAGACGTAGAGCACGAGTTTGTCGACCAGACCTGCGGCGAGGAAGCTGCCGTTGATGGCAGTGCCCGCTTCGACGAGAACGCTGTTGAGACTCCGACCTCCGAGCGTGGCCAATATTGCGCGGAGGTCGAGCGCGGCGTTGTCGCCCGTGATGGCGATGACCTCGACACCGTGTTCGCGGAGAGCGCGCTCACGGTCAGACGGTGCAGTGATGTGAGAGAGCAGCAGAACGTCGTTCGCGGCAGAGCGGACAAGTCGCGACTGAAGCGGTGTCCGCAACTGGCTGTCGAGGACGATGCGGAGCAGCGGACGGCACCGCTCGCGGCCGGTGCGGTCGGTGAGTTGAGGGTCGTCGGCGAGGATGGTGCCGATGCCGGTGAGGATGGCGTCGGAGGCGTGGCGGAGTTGCTGTACGTCGGTGCGCGCGGCTTCGCCGGTGAGCCAGAAAGGTTTTGCCTCAACCCTTTTCGACGCTGGTTTAGAGAGACGGGCCGGAGCGAGTTTGCCGTCGATTGACAGTGCGGCTTTCAGCGTGATGAAGGGGCGGTGATGCTGGATGGTCCACGCGAAGGCGTCGTTCAGAGCGCGAGCTTGTTGCGCCAGGGTATTGT